>JASHQO010000143.1 GCA_030039105.1 Xanthobacteraceae bacterium | reverse complement strand
TCCGGCCAGAGCGCGCCGGACTCGGCGCCCGCGATCGTCGATCTCGTCGATACCACGACGCTGTCCGGCGGTACGGTGACCTTCCAGGGCGACGGCGAGTTCGTGCTGACCGGCAACGACGCCGAAATCGTCGGCGCGCCGGATACCGGCGCCACGCTCGCCAATCTCGGCCTCATCACCGGCTCCGGCCGGATCGGCAACGCCGACCTGACGATCGACAACGACAGTAGCGGCGACGTCCACGGCATCATCGTCGCCAGCGGCGACGACGCGACGCTGACGCTCGACACCGGCGACAACAAGATCATCAATGCCGGCGAGCTCGCCGGCAGCCATGGCGGCACGCTCGCCATCGAGTCCCGCCTCGACAATACCGGCCAGGTCGATGCCTCGCAGCACGGCGAGATCCAGATCGACGCCGATGTGCTCAATCACGACGGCGGCCAGATCCAGGCGGACACCTGCGGCACCGTCACCTTCGACAGCGTCTGCGTCGTCAATGCCAGCGACGCCACGATCGAGGCCGACAGCCGCGGCACGATCGCGTTCGATTGCAGTCAACTCGTCAATTGCGGCGCGGTCGGCGCCGATTGCGGCGGCACGATCTACCTCACCAACACCACCGTCAATAATGCCGGCGGCACGGTCGCGGCGGTCGGCTGCGGCTCCTCGGTGCAGCTCTCCGACTCGACGATCAAGGGCGGCACGCTCGCGGCCGGCACCGGCGGCACCGGCGGTGCCATCGAGGTGGTCGCCGCGGGCGGCGACAATGTGAGCGTGCTGCAAGGCGGTAGCGTTACCCTTTCGCAGCTCGGCGTTCCGTCGGCGAGCGAATGGTACGACACCGGCATCGCAGTGATCGCGGGCGAGCTGGTCAGCATCGCGGCGAGCGGCACCGTCAGCATCGGCAATAATATCGTCATCGACAACCAAAACGTCACCGACGAGACGCCGGCCGGCGACCCCGGCCTGACCACGGCGGGAATCACGGGCGAAGACGGCGAGGCGTTCCTCGCGCCGGGCCTCGTCCCGTACTCGCTGGTCGGCCAGATCGCCGGTGGAACGCCGTTTGAAGTCGGCACCGCGACGACGTTTACGGCAACGAGCTCGGGCGAGCTCTATCTCAGCATCAACGACAACTATTTCGGCGACAATACCGGAAGCTGGACCGCCTCGGTTACGGTGACGGGGCCGCCGCTCACCAATACCGGCCTGGTGCAGGTCGAAGCCGGCGCCAATCTCGAGCTCATCGGCGCCATCGATAACGAGGGCCAGATCGACGTCGACGGCCCCCCCGAAGGCAGCCAGACGCATCTCGAGATCGGCGGCATCGTGGCGCTCGCCGGCTCGGGCACGGTCACGCTCGACGGCGATTGCGACAGCATCATCGGCACCGACGACGGCGGCGGCACGCTCGACAACCTCGACAACACGATTTCCGGCGCCGGCCAGATCGGCGACGGCGATTCGCTGACCCTCATCAACGACAGCGGCGGCGTCATCGACGCCGACATCTGCGACGAGACGCTGACCGTCGATACCGGCGGCAACGTCGTCGTCAACGCCGGCCTGATGGAGGCGACCGACCGCGGCACGCTCGCTTTCGACGGCAGCGTGGTGCAAAACCTCGGCGGCACGATCGCGGCGCTCGGCGCCGGCGCGACGGTGCAGCTCATCGACGCGACCGTCGCCGGCGGCACGCTGCTCACCGACGACGCGATGAGCGGCGATGGCGGGCGGATCGACGTCGTGGCGTCGGACTACGGCCCCAGCGTGTTCGACGGCTCCGCCAATGCGGTCACCATCGATGGCTTCGTGCAGGTGGAGGCCGGCGCGGCGCTCGAGCTCGTCGGCACCATCGACACCAACGGCGCGAGCAGCAACGGCACCATCGATCTGGCGCAGAGCGGAAGCGGCGAAGACCCCGTCGGCGCCACACTGGAGATCAGCGGCACGGTCCACCTCGACGGCTACGGCGCGGTGACGATGCAAGGCGGCGCCGACGCGATCGTCGCCGCCCCGATCGACGCGCAACTCGACAACGACAGCACCATCGCCGGCGCCGGCCACATCGGCGCCGGCGACAATCAGCTAACGCTGGTCAACGAGTCGGACGGCCTGATCAATGCCAACAACGCCGACGGCGATGCGCTGGCGATCGACACCGGCGGCAATACGATCGACAACCTCGGCACCATGGCGGCGACCGGCGGCGGCCACCTCGACATCGAGAGCAGCCTCAACAATTCGGGCGGCATGCTGTCGGTCACCTCCGGGTCGGTTGTCGACGTCCAGGCCGCCAGCCACGGCGGCAGCGCCACCATCCAGGGCGGCACCCTGCAATTCGACTCGTCGTCGGACGTGCACGTGAATTTCGACAACGGAGCGGAAGACGCGCCGAGCTACGGCACGCTGGTGCTCAGCGATCCGGAGCATTTCAGCGGTCAGATCAGCGGATTTTCCGGCACCGCGCCCGATCCCGCCGACTCCGACGTGGTCGAATTGGCCGGCTTCACCGAGAGCGGCTATTTCGAACTGTCGTTCCACGGCAACGAGATTTTGACGCTATTCGATTCCCACGGCGACGTCGTCAGCCTGACGTTCGACGACTTCGACGGCAAGCTGGACGTGACAACGTCGGGCGGCAACACCACCATCACCGATCCGCCGTCGACGCCATCGGCGTCGGGGACAGCGACCGAAACGACTTCGGCCGACCAGGGCGGCAACTCCGGCGATGGATCGAGCGCGAACGTTCACGACTCGCTGGCGAAAATCTACGACGCGCTGACGAACGGTCACGGCAATGCCGCGCCGTCGGGCCCGGCGGCGACGCAATACGGCGGATCGGGCGGCGACAGCTTCGTCTTCAACCAGACTCTGGGCGACCAGAGCCATCCCGCGCCCAACGTGCCGCCGCTCGACCTCAGCCACGCGACGCCCCCGCCGGGCGCCACGTCATCGTTCGCGCCGGCCATGCCCGAGATTCATCCCGACGTGGCGTTGGATACGACCCACCTCGCGATGGAGACGCCGACCGCGATGGATCAGTTCCACCAGACGGTGGCGGGCGTCACGCTAGTGCACTGACGCGCCAATCGAAATCGTTGCGCGATTTCGATCGTCTTAGATGACTTGGTTGCCGTCCGCCGCCCGCCTCACGCCCCCTCGTTCGGATCGCGATAGAGCGCGCCGACGATGCCGGTGAGGCCGGGCTTTGCCTGCTGCAGGTGATAGCGGCCGTCGCGGTCGCGGCCGAGGCGGCCGTGCTGGCGCAGCGCGTCGAGCGCGCAAGCGACTTCGCGGCCGTCTTCGGAGCCGAGCGACTCGACGATGTCGGCATAGAACATCGGCGCCGCGCCGAGCGCCTGCTCGACGGTCTGGTAGCGGGCCGGACCCTTGAACACCTTGGCGGCGGCGCGCGTGAGCGGTATCTGGCCGTCGCGGCCGAACGGCCTGGTGCAGTCGAAGCCGGATTTGGCGCCGGTGCGCCGGCCGTTGAGCGAGGGGTCCATGGTCATGCCGAGCATGCCCTGCAGCACGACCATGTCCTGGTCGGCCTGAAAGCGCGTGCCCAACGCCCAATCGACCTGGCGGTCGTCGTGGATGTCGATGTCCTCGTCGAACACGTAAACGTGCTTCAACCGCATGATGCCGCCGAACAGCGCGTGGATGGCGTTGCGCGCCTCGCCGAAGCTGCGCTGCTTGATCGCGACCCGCAGCGTATTGGCGCCGCCCGATACCGCGCGCAGATAGACCGCGACCGGCTCGCGCACCGCGGTTTTGAGGATGCGCATCGCTTCGGCTTCGGTGCGCATGGCGGAAATGTTGGCGCTGTCGGTCTGGTCGAGCATGAAGGCCGAGCCGTGCAGCAGGGTGTGATGCAGCACGTCGCGGCGCATGGTGATGGCGGTGCAGTGGAACACCGGGTCCATGTGGATGGCGCCGTAATAGCCCATGTATTCGCCGAACGGCCCTTCCGGCTCGACATAGCCGCGCTCGTCGAGATAGCCCTCGAGCGTCATCTCGGCATCGGCCGGCACCAGGACGTTGTTGGTGAGGCTTTTCACCACCGGCGCCGGCGCGGCGCGGAAGCCGGCGACCAGAGCCAGCTCGTCGCCCGGCTGCCGCGTCGTCGCGGCGAAGAAGTCGAGCGGGTGGGCGCCGACCGTGAACGTCACCGGCAGCTTCTCGCCGCGCGCCACGCAGGCGGCGTAGATGCGCTTCAGGTCCGACGGCGCGGTGACGTTGGTGCCGCATTCGTAGCGGTTGCGCAGGCTCAAGCGCCGGCAGCCGACGTTGCGGCGCCCGGTCGCCGGATCGATCACGTAGTCGATCGCCGCCGAGCAATAGCAGCTCCCGTCGAAAGCATGCTGCGGATGGAACGGCAGCTTGGTGAGGTCGACGTCCTTGCCGGCGATCTTGATGGCATGCAGCGGCGCCGCGTCCGACGGCACCTCGACCAGCGGCTGCGGATTGGCGAGCCGCTTGAAATATTCGTCGTAGAGCTTGTCCTCGGAGGTCTCGAAGGCGGCGGCGAGCCGCTTGCGGTTGCCGGCGGTCTTGGCGACCAGCTCCACCTGCTCGGGACCGGCCTTCTTGAACAACACCGCCTTGTCGGTGCGCTCGATGATCGGGCTCAAGCCGGTGAGCGGCACCGGCTTGTCGTGAACCTCGACCTCGCCGAGTTCGATCAGGCGCTCGACGAAGCGGCGCAAACGGTATTTGTCGAAATCGATATGCGATGCGGCTTTGTTCATCGGTTCGCGCTCTTTGGGGGTTCGCGCTGTTTTGCGGCGGTGGGATGCGAAGAAATGACACCCGCCGCTGGGTCAAAGTCAATCAGCCC
>JASHQO010000142.1 GCA_030039105.1 Xanthobacteraceae bacterium | reverse complement strand
CCAACTGGCTTTCCAGATTTTTCACCGCCGCCGAGACCGAAGGCTGCGTGCGCCGGATTCTTTCCGCGGCGGCCTGCAGGCTGCCTTCGGTGACGACGGCATCAAAACAGACGAGTTGATGCAGGGTCGGGTCCATTATAGATCAATCCTATGAAGATTATCAAAACTTCATTCTTTTTACCAATGATGCAGCTCCTTATCCAGGCTCCTCCGTGCAATCAGCCAGCAGGGAGCGGCAACCATGCGCGCCATCGTGATCAAGCAGTACGGCGGACCCGAGGTTCTCGCCATCGAGCAGCGGCCCGATCCGAAGCCCGAAGCGGGGCACATCGTCATCGCGGTCAAAGCGTTCGGGCTCAATCATGCCGAGATCTATTTCCGCAAGGGCGCCTGGGGTGACGTCGCTGAGATCAGCGGCATCGAATGCGTCGGCGTAGTGAAGTCCGATCCGGACCGGCGCTTTGCACTCGGCCAGACCGTGATGGCCCTGGTCGGCGGCATGGGCCGCAGCATCAACGGCAGCTACGCCGAGCTCGTCAGTGTGCCGAGCGGCAATGTTGTGGCTGTCGAGACCACGCTGCCGTGGGAAGAGCTTGCCGCCATCCCGGAATCCTATGCGACGGCGTGGACAAGCCTGCTTGGCATCATCGTATTGACCAAGGATCAGACGGTCGCCATCCGCGGCGCCACGTCGGCGCTCGGCCAAGCTGCCGTGAACATCGCGGCCCATGCCGGCGCGCGCGTCATCGCGACGACGCGCAATGCGTCGCGCACCACGATGCTGGAGCACCTCGGCGCCAGCGAAGTGATGCTGGAAGCGCCGGAGCTTGCCAAGCGCATCCACGAGCGTCATCCGAAGGGGATCGACGCCCTGCTCGACATCGTCGGCAACACGACGGCGCTCGACTCGCTCACCATGCTGCGCCGGGGCGGTCATCTGTGCCTGGTCGGCTTTCTTGGCGGCGGCGGTCCGCTGACGCTCGAGCCGGTGTTCCAGATGCCGAGTGGCCGCCAGTTCAGTGTCTTCGCCAGCGCGCTCGTCACCGGAACGCCGGAATTCCCGCTGGCGGAAATTCCATTCCAAGACATCGTCGACCGCGTCGCCGCTGGCACCTACAAGGCAAAGCCCGCGAAGATCTTCCCCTTCGAAGACATCCAGGCTGCCCATCGGCTGATGGAATCGAACCAGGCCGGCGGCAAGATCGTCGTTCGCGTCTAGGCCGGACATGGCGTGGGGAGCTCCGCCACCCCACGTTTGCTCTTGAACTTCCAAGGCAATTCGCCACGTATTAGGATAGATTCATGAGAGTCACCGGCGGCCGGAAAGCCGGCGCCAAGTGACGGAGGGATAAGCAAAATGTTCATCCAGACCGAAGCGACGCCGAACCCGGCGACCCTGAAATTCCTTCCCGGACGTCCGGTGCTGGAAACCGGCACGCTCGATCTGCGCGACGCCGGCGAGGCGTCGCAGTCGCCGCTTGCCGAACGCCTGTTCGGCATCAATGGCGTCAGCGGCGTGTTCTTCGGCTCCGACTTCATCACCGTGACCAAGGGCACCGGCGAGTGGCAGCAGCTCAAGCCGATGATCCTCGGCGCCATCATGGAACATTTCATGTCGGGTGCGCCGCTCCTCAACTCCGGCAGCGCCGCGGCGGGTGACGGCGAAGAATTTTTCGATGCCGCCGACGCCGAGACCGTCGCTACCATCAAGGAGCTGATCGAGACGCGGGTGCGGCCGGCGGTGGCCAACGACGGCGGCGACATCACCTTCAAGGGCTTCAAGGACGGCGTTGTCTATCTGAACATGAAAGGTGCGTGCTCGGGCTGCCCGTCATCGACGGCGACGTTGCAGCACGGCATCCAGAATTTGCTGCGCCATTTCATCCCCGACGTCACCGAAGTCCGCCCGGTGTGATCGACCCATCGAAGCCCTCTGAACGCCATGCGCCTATTGGCCATTGATACGGCGCTGGCCGCCTGCTCCGCAGCTATTCTCGATACCGAGCAAGGCGTCCTCGCCAGCGAGAGCCTGCCGATGGTGCGCGGACACGCCGAAGCCTTGATCCCGCTCCTGAGCCGGGTCGCGACCGCAGCGGGCATCGCATTTCGCGATCTCGATCGCGTCGTGGTGACGACCGGACCCGGCAGCTTCACAGGATTGCGGGTCGGTCTTGCGGCGGCGCGCGGGATTGCGTTGTCGATCGGCAAGCCGGCCGTGGGCTTGTCGACGCTGTCGGCCTATGCGGCGCCGCATCTCGCCGATGACGACAATGCTCCAGTCGTTGTTGCCATCGATGCGCGGCATCAGCACGTCTATCTCGAGATGTTCGCTCCGGGCGGCCGCAGCCTCATTGCACCGCGGCTGACCTCGCTGCGCGACGCAGTGTGCGCCGCGGCCGGCGCGCCAGCCCGCATCGTCGGCTCGGCCGCGCAAACAGTTGCCGACGCACGCGGCGCAGCCGACCCGACGCCGATCCTGGTCGACCCGCGCGGCGCACCCGATATCGATTGGGTGGCGAAAATGGGCATGGCATTGCCGGAAGGCCAATCGCCGCCAAAGCCGCAATATCTCCGCGCGGCCGACGCGCAGCCGCAGAACGCCGCACAATTACCGCGCCGATGATGCGCTGCATCTTTCGTCTGTTTGCCCGGTCCGCGCCCACTTTTTCCGAAGCCAGGCCGCCCGATGCCGCGTCGATCGCCGCTCTGCACAAGGCATCGTTCCAACGCGGTTGGGGCGAAGATGAAGTCTATCGATTGCTGGTCGACAATACCGTCGTGGCTCATCGTTCCATGAGCGGCCACACCATGACCGGCTTCATCCTGTCACGCATGGCGGCTGGCGAAGCGGAGATCCTGTCGATCGCTGTCGCACCGCGCCAGCGTGGCCGCCGATTGGCGCGGCCGTTGCTCGATCTGCATCTGCGCCGGTTGGCCGGGCTCGGCGCGCGCGCGGTATTTCTCGAAGTCGATGAGCACAATGCGCCGGCCCGTGCGCTGTATCGCCGCGCCGGATTTTACGACGTCGGCAAGCGCAAAAGTTATTATCAGAGCGGGGCGTCGGCGTTGGTGTTGCGCCGCGACCTCGGCTGATGCATGCACGGGAGGAAATCATCATGAGGGCGGCGCGACTGCTGAGCGCGACCTTGGGTGTCGCGTTCACACTGGGCTTCGCCAGCAACTGTGCTCTCGCGGAGGACACGGCCTACCCAAACCGGCCCATCAAGATGCTGGTCGGCTTCGGCGCCGGCGGCAGCACCGACGTGGCGGCACGCATCATGGCGCAGAGGATGTCGGAGATTCTCGGTCAGACCGTGCTGGTCGAGAACCGCACCGGCGCCAGCGGCATGATTGCCGCCGAGGATGTGGTGAAATCGCCGCCCGACGGCTACACGCTGATGATGGCGAGCCAGACCGTGCTGGCGGTTGCGCCAAAACTTTATCGCAAGGTGACCGTCGATCCGGTCAAGGACTTTGCGCCGGTGGCCTATTGTGGAGCGTCGCCGCTGGTCCTGGTGGTCAACCCATCGTTCCCGGCCCACACCACCGCCGAAATGATCGCCATGGCCAAGGCTGAGCCTGGCAAGATCATTTTCGGTACCGGTGGTGTCGGCACCACACCGCACATCGCGTCGGAGATGTTTCAATATGACGCCGGCATCAAGATGTCTCACGTGCCCTATCGCGGCGAGGCCGGCGCGATCAACGATCTGGTCGCCGGACAAATTCCGGCGATGTTTGCCAACCTGTCGGCGATCAGCGGCCAGCTACAGGCGGGGACCGTGCGGGCGCTGGCCGTCACCAGTCCGCAGCGCGCACCGTCGGCGCCAGACATTCCGACCGTGGCCGAGACCTTGCCGGGCTATGCGGCGGACACCTGGTTCGGCATCGTTGCGCCGGCCGGCACGCCGCGCGCTGTCATCGACAAACTCAACGGCGCCGCGCAACGCGCCCTGGCCAGCGATGACACCAAAAAGCGTTATGCCGAGCTTGGCATGGCCAGCACCGGAGCCGGCGGACATAGCCCTGAGGAACTCGATGCCTATATCAAGTCCGAGGTCGCCAAATGGTCGAAGGTAATCAAGGACGCCAACGTCCAACCGATGGACTAGGCAATTCCTTTTTCGCCGGAATCCGGGTAAGACCGAAGCCTATCGGCAAAGTGCCGCAGGCTTGGATTTTCAAGCGTAATTAAAGACTTAAGCCGATCCCCGGCATGGAAGCAGCAAAAAAACTCTACGTCAAATCGTTCGGCTGCCAGATGAACGTCTACGACGCGCAGCGTATGGCGGACACCCTGGCGCCGGAGGGCTATGTCGAAACGGCGAGCGCCGAGGACGCCGATCTGGTCATCCTCAATACCTGCCACATCCGCGAAAAGGCGGCAGAGAAGGTTTACTCCGAACTCGGCCGGGTGCGCCGCATGAGGGACGCCGCGGCGGCCGCCGGCCGCCGCGTCACCATCGCGGTTGCCGGCTGCGTAGCCCAAGCCGAAGGCGAGGAGATTATTCGCCGCGCGCCGGCGGTCGATCTCGTCGTCGGGCCGCAGAGCTATCATCGGCTGCCCGATCTGCTGGCGCGCGCCGCGCGCGACGGCAAGGCGGTCGACACCGAATTTCCGATCGATGACAAGTTTAATCACCTCGCCGCGCCCGAGCGCGCTGCGATCCGCAGCCGCGGCGTGTCCGCTTTCGTCACGGTGCAGGAAGGCTGCGACAAATTTTGCACGTTCTGCGTCGTGCCCTACACCCGCGGCGCAGAGATATCGCGTCCAGTCGACAAGATCATCGCCGAGGTCGCGCGGCTGGCGGATGCCGGCGTGCGCGAGGTTTCCCTGCTCGGCCAGAACGTCAACGCCTATCACGGCGAAGGGCCGGACGGGCACCCATGGTCGCTGGCGCGGCTATTGGAGCGGGTCGCAAAACTCTCCGGCATCGATCGGTTGCGTTACACCACCAGCCACCCGCGCGACATGGCCGACGATCTGGTCGCCGCCCATCGCGACTTGCCGCAGCTCATGCCGCAACTGCATCTGCCGGTGCAGTCCGGCTCCGACCGCGTGCTTGCGGCCATGAACCGCCGTCACAGCCGCGCCGATTACATCGCCGTTGTGGACCGGCTGCGCGCCGCGCGGCCCGACCTCGCGCTGACGTCGGATTTCATCGTCGGCTTCCCGGGCGAGAGCGAAGCCGAGTTCGGCGATACGCTGCGCCTCGTCGACGACGTCGGATTTTCCGGCGCCTTCTCGTTCAAATATTCGCCGCGGCCCGGCACGCCCGGCGCCGAGATGGACGATCAGATCTGCGACGCCGTGAAATCGGAGCGTCTGCAGCGCCTGCAAGAAGCGATCGACCGCAATCAGGCGGCGTTCAACCGCCGCTGCCTCGGCCGCACCGTCGACGTGTTGTTTGAACGCGCCGGCCGGCATCCTGGCCAGCTAGTGGGACGCTCGCCCTATCTGCAGCCGGTGCAAGTCATGGCGCCGTCATCGTCGCTCGGCCAAATCGCCGCCGTCGTCGTGACCGAAGTCTCCAGCAACAGCCTGTTTGGCGTGCTTGCGCAAAAGTCGGACCATCAGCCCACCCAACCGCCGGCCTTGCTCGGCGCAGGAGCCTGAATGCGAACATCCGGAACCGATGAATCGGTCATCGTCGCGCAGAACAACGCGACGCAGATCGCGCTGACTTTCGACGACAACCGCCTCGCTTCGACATTGTTCGGCCAATACGGGCAGAACCTCGCTTTGATCGAGCGCAAGCTCGGCGTGGTCGCCAATTCGCGCGGCAATCATGTCACCATCGACGGCACCCATGAGGCCTGCGAACTGGCGCGACGCGTGCTCGAAAGTCTCTATGAGCGGCTCAAGCGCGGCGACGAGCTGTCGCAAGGCGACGCCGACGGCGCCGTGCGGCTGGCGCTGTCGCAAGGTTCGCTGTTCGATTTCGACCCCAGCGCGCCGCGCGAAAGCTTTGAGGAAATCAACCTACGCAAACGCCGCGTCCGCGCCCGCACCCAGGCGCAGGACGCTTATCTGCGCGCGCTCAAGCGTCATCCGCTGGTGTTCGCCACCGGGCCCGCCGGCACCGGCAAGACCTGGCTCGCCGTCGCTCACGCCGTGCAGCTCTTCGAGCGCAAGGAAGTCGACCGCATCGTGCTGTCGCGGCCGGCGGTCGAGGCCGGCGAGCGGCTCGGCTTCCTGCCGGGCGACATGCGCGAGAAAGTCGATCCCTATCTGCGGCCGATCTACGACGCACTCTACGACCTGATGGATGCCCGCATCGTCGAGCGGGCGTTGCAGAGCGGCGAGATCGAGATCGCACCGCTCGCCTTCATGCGCGGCCGGACCTTGTCGAACGCTGCCGTGATCCTTGACGAAGCTCAGAACACAACGGCCGTGCAGATGAAGATGCTGCTGACCCGGCTCGGCGAGAACAGCCGCATGGTGGTGACCGGCGATCCAAGTCAGGTGGATTTGCCGCCGGGCCAAGCCTCGGGGCTCGCCGACGCCGTGCGCCTGCTCGAGGGCATCGAGGGCATCGGCCATGTCAGCTTCACGTCGGCGGACGTGATCCGCCACGAATTGGTCGCGCGTATCGTCGAGGCCTATGACAAGGCGTCGGCGCGCAAGCGCGAGCGGCCGGAATGACGCCCGCGCCACGGGGCAAGCTCAAGATCGACGTGCTGGTCGACTCCGACCGCTGGAAGAGCCCGGCAGAGGTGCGGGCAACTGTGCGGCGCGCCATCGACCAGGCTGCCGCCGTGGTGTCAACAACCGGGACGGAGATTGCTATCGTCCTGACCGATGATTCGGCGATCCGCCAGCTCAATCGCCTATGGCGCGGCATCGATGCGCCGACCAACGTTTTGTCGTTTCCAAGCAAAGCGGCGAATGCCAGAGGACACACCGACCAACAGCCGCATCTCGGCGATATCGTGCTGGCCTATGAGACGATCGCGCGTGAAGCTAGCGCCGAACATAAGCCGATTGCGCACCATGTCGCCCACCTCGCGGTGCACGGTTTCCTGCACCTGCTCGGCCACGATCACGAGAAAGATGTCGATGCCGAGACAATGGAGCGGGCCGAGCGTAAAATCCTGCGCCGTTTGCACATCCCGGATCCTTACCGCGAGCCGGGCAAAGTCGCAAAAAAGACCGCAAGCAAGCGCTGAACTCTGACGCGAACATCCGGGCATGCCTCAATTGTCCATATCTGAATCATCCATGTCTGAATCGTCCATGTCTGAATCGTCCATGTCTGAACCGTCCATGTCTGAATCAGCCATGTCTGAATCAGCCATGTCTCAACCGTCAACGCGCGACGAGCCGGCCGACGGCGAACATCGCGGTCTACCGATGGTCGTGCCCCAGCCGGACCAGCCGCAAGAGGGCTGGCTGACGCGCGTCATGCGCATACTGTTCGGCTGGAAGGCCGCAGCCACTCGCGCCGATCTCGAGCTCGTTCTCACCGCCGAACAGGCGCAGTCCGGGTTCTCCCCTGAAGAAGCCGCGATGCTCAAGAACATCCTTGGGCTCCGCGAATGCCGGATCGAGAGCGTCATGGTGCCGCGCGCCGACATCGTCGCCGTGCAACAGGACATCGCAATCGGCGAGCTGCTGCGGGTGTTCGAGGTCGCCGGTCACTCGCGGCTCGTGGTCTACAACGACACCCTCGACGACCCGACCGGAATGGTCCACATCCGCGACCTGATCGCCTTCATGGCGGCGCAGGCGTCGACCAGCTCCGCGGCAGCGCCACAGCCAGATCAGCCGCTGCAAGCCGATCTCAACTTCGCTAATGTCGATCTGACGACGCCGTTGCTGGCGGCCAAGATCGTGCGCGAAATTCTTTATGCGCCGCCATCGATGCCGGTGCTCGACCTGCTCGCCAAGATGCAGGCGACGCGGATACATCTCGCTCTGGTCATCGACGAATACGGCGGCACCGACGGCTTGGTCTCGATGGAGGACCTCGTCGAGATGATCGTCGGAGACATCGCCGACGAGCACGACGAGCGTGAAATGCCGGCGGTGACGTATCAAACCGACGGTACCTACATAGCCAACGGCCGTGCCGGCCTCGACGACGTGCGTGCCGTGATCGGCGACGAGTTTGACGTCGGCGAGGCGGCGCAGGAGGTCGATACGCTGGGCGGTTATCTGGTCATGCGCGCGGGACACGTTCCAGTGCGCGGCGAGCTGGTGCACGGGCCGGAGCCATTCGAAGCCGAGGTGCTCGACGCCGACCCGCGCCGGGTCAAACGGGTGAAGATCTATCGCCGCAAAGATCGCCGGCCCGGCACGGCGCGCGAACTGCCGACCCTGGTCAAGCCGTCGGCGCCCCGCCCGGCGCCGGAAGCGCCGCCGCGTGATGAGGCCATTCGACCGAACCCGAACACGCAACGCACGCCGTGAAGCACAAGGAGTTGTTCAACACGGTCGTGCTTGCTTGGGGCTGGCGGCGGGCACTGATCGCCTTCGTTGCCGGCGCGCTGTCGGCGCTGGCCATGGCGCCGTTCAGTTTCTGGCCGATCCTGTTTGTGACGTTTCCCATCCTGGTCTGGCTGATCGACGGCGCCGGCGCCAGCCGTTGGGGCGGCATCGGCGCGAGCGCCGTTACCGGTTGGTGCTTTGGCTTCGGCTACTTTATCGCCGGCCTATATTGGATCGGCTTCGCCTTTCTGGTCGATGCGCCGACCTTCGGCTGGCTGCTGCCGTTCGCCGTGATTGGCTTGCCGGCCTATCTCGCCATCTTCACGAGCTTCGGCGTGGCGCTCGCGCGCGTCCTGTGGACGCGCGGAGCACTCCGGATTCTGGCCCTCGGCGTGACAATGACTGCGGCCGAATGGCTACGCGGTCATGTGCTGACGGGATTTCCCTGGAACGCTTTCGGCTATGCGCTCGCCGCGCCGCTGCCGCTGGCGCAGAGCGCTGCAGTGCTCGGGCTGTGGGGCCTGACCTTCATCGCCGTCGTCGTGTTCGCAAGCCCGGCGACGCTCACCGACGATCGCGCCGAAACCGAGCGGCCGTGGCTGCCGCTGATGCTCGGCATCGTCGTGCTCGCCGGCCTTGGCGCCTGGGGCATGTTGCGGTTGTCGCGAACGCCAACCCAACTGGTCGACAAAGTGCACCTGCGCATCATGCAGCCCAACCTGCAGCAAGACGTGCGCTTCAATTACGCCGCCAAACATGACGTGATGAATCGCTACCTTTCGTTGTCCGATCGCGCCACCAGCGAAAACCCACTCGGCGTGAAAGACGTGACGCTGCTGATCTGGCCGGAATCGGCGTTTCCGTTTTTCCTCACCCGCGAAGCCGACGCGCTGGCCGAGATCGCGCAACTCTTGAGCCACGGAACGGTGCTGATTACCGGCGCGGTGCGCGTCGCCGAGCCGGTCAACCCGGTCGATCCAGCCGTCTACAATTCGATCTATGTGCTCGACCACGCCGGCTCGCTGGTGGCGCTCTACGACAAGGTCCACCTCGTGCCGTTCGGCGAATATTTGCCGCTCCAGCATCTGCTCGAACGGCTCGGCCTGCAGGCGTTGACCAAACAACACGGCGGCTTTGTCGCCGGCGATCTTCGTAAGCCGATGGCGATTCCCGGCGCGCCCGCCGCGCTGCCGCTGATCTGCTATGAGATCATCTTTCCCGGCAGCGTGGTCACGCCCGGTCAACGGCCCGGCTGGATCGTCAATGTCACCAACGACGGCTGGTTCGGCATCAGCACCGGCCCCTATCAACATTTTCAGCAGGCGCGGATACGCGCCATCGAAGAGGGCCTGCCGCTGGTACGTGCCGCCAACACAGGCATCTCCGCCGTGGTCGATCCGCTGGGACGTATCGTCAATTCGCTGCCACTGGGCGCCGAGGGCGTGATCGACTCCCCGCTGCCGCACGCGATCCGCGCGCCACTCTACGCCCGCGTCGGCAACGCTCCAGCAGCCATGATGACGGTCATCGCCCTGATCATCGTCCTGCGCCGCCGATTTCGGCCAAACGCCTGAGATTTTCTGGTGCATATGCCCAGCGCAACCCTGCCGGGTCAAAATGGGCCCGGTCTCCGCGCGGTTTCAACTGGAGCCTGTAGTGAGCGCTGAGAAACACGCTCCAAGCGAGTGACCCCTCATTTTAGAATATCCCGATACCCATGGCCATCAGAGCGGCATTGCCTATGAGTTGCTTTCGCTTGCAACAAATTTGATATCCTAGGACTTTGCGGTAAAGAATAGTGGTATAGGGAATGTTTATGACCGGAGTTGCTTATGATCGCTAAAAAGGCTCCCAATCCGATCGACAAGCACGTCGGCAGCCGCGTGCGGATGCGTCGGATGATGTTGGGGATGAGCCAGGAGAAGCTCGGGGATGCTCTCGGCCTGACATTCCAACAAGTGCAGAAATACGAAAAAGGCACCAACCGCATCGGTGCCAGCCGGTTGCAGCAGATTTCCCACATCCTTCAGGTCCCTGTCGCATTTTTCTTCGAGGGCGCCCCGAACGTGCCGACGGGAGCGCGCCAGGACGGCCTGCACGAAGCGCCTTCGCCCGCTTACGTCTCCGATTTTCTCGCAACGTCGGACGGGCTCGCCCTCACCAAAGCGTTCACGCGAATCAGCGATTCCAAGCTGCGCCGGCGCATTGTCGATCTGGTCGAGCAAATCGCCGTCAACGACAACCGCTGAGCCGGTCGCGACCGCCGCCGGACTGGGTCCGGCGCCCACGGTCGCCCACCATCAGCCCACATCTTGACCGCGCCCGGGGACGCTGTAACAACCGCCGTGGATCGGCGCGGGTCGTCACCGGCGCCGTTGGCCCAAGGCCCGTCAAAACAGATCAAGTTCAAGGCTATTGGGGCCGCCTTACGAGGGGAGTATTCCGCAGTGCAACGTACAAATTATCTGTTCACCAGCGAGTCGGTGTCGGAAGGACATCCCGACAAGCTTTGCGATCAAATCTCGGACGCGATCCTCGATGCGTTCATCGAGCGGGACGTCAAGCTCGGCATCGCCGATGACAGCTTGGTCAATACCCGGCTCGGCTGCGAGACGCTGTGCACGACCAACAAGATTGTCATCGCCGGCGAAGGCCGCGGCCAGTTGTTCCGCAAGATCGACGGCGACGCGGTAGTCGATCGCGAGCTCATCACCGAAATTGCCCGCGGGGTCGTGAAGGATATCGGCTACGACCAGAGCGGCTTTTCCTACCATGGCGCCGACATCGAAGTGCTGCTGCACGGCCAATCACCCGACATCGCCATGGGGGTCGACGCCAAGAAAAGGAAGGGTGAGGAGAACGAAGGCGCCGGCGACCAGGGCATGATGTTCGGCTACGCCTGCACCGAGAGCGAGGTCTACGAGAAAGGCTCGTTCATGCCGGCGCCGATCTATTTCGCTCACAAAATTCTCAAAGTGCTGTCGGAAAAGCGCCGCGCCAAGCAACTGTTCGATCTGCAGCCGGACTCCAAGAGCCAGGTGACGGTGCAATATGTCGACGGCAAGCCGATCGGCTGCACCAAGGTCGTGGTTTCGACCCAGCATAATGCGCATAACCGCAACGGCAAGAAATACACGCCGGGCATGGTCAAGGATTTGATCGGCGACGCCGTTGCTTCGGCGCTGCCGAAGGACTGGATGCCGAAAAGGGAATCCGACTTTCTGGTGAATCCCACCGGTAATTTCGTGGTCGGAGGACCCGACGGCGATTGCGGCGTCACCGGCCGCAAGATCATCGTCGATACCTACGGCGGCTATGCGCCGCACGGCGGCGGAGCGTTCTCCGGCAAGGATCCAACCAAGGTCGACCGTTCGGCGGCCTATGCGGCGCGTTATCTGGCCAAGAACGTTGTGGCGGCCGGGCTTGCCGATCAATGCACCATTCAGGTCGCCTACGCGATCGGCGTTGCCGATCCGATGTCGCTCTATGTCGACACCCACGGCACCGGCAAAGCCGACGAGAAAAAGCTCGCCAAGACGCTGCAGGAAGTCTTTTCGTTGCGGCCGACCAGCATCCGGCGGGCGTTCAAGCTCAACCGGCCGATCTACAGGCGCACCGCGGCCTACGGCCATTTCGGCCGCGCCCCCGACAAGGACGGCGGCTTCTCCTGGGAGCGCACTGACCTTGTCGATGCGCTCAAGCGCGCGCTGCGCTGATTACATTTCGTCATGGTCGGCTTTGTGCCGGCCATGACGTCTTTGCTATACCGGCGAGAGAAGACGTGGATGGCCGCGACAAAAGCGCGGCCATGACGGCTCATGAGTCCGCGCCCGCATTCCAATCGCGCCTTTTTCGGCCGGCGCAAGGGTAAAAAGCTGCGACCGCATCACGCGCAGCTAATCGATACCCTGTTGCCACGGCTCGCGGTCGATCTTGCCCGCCCCACGCCGACCAATCTTGCCTCGCTGTTTCCACGGCCGGTCAGCGACATCCAGCTCGAAATCGGATTTGGCGGCGGCGAATATTTGATCGCGCAGGCACAAGCGGAGCCGCGCCGCGGTTTCATCGGCGTCGAGCCGTTCGTCAACGGCATGGCCAAAGCGCTTGTCGCCATCGAGGGCGCTGATCTGAAAAATATCCGGCTGCACTTCGATGATGCGGTGGACCTGATTGGCTGGCTGCCGGACCATTCACTCGGCCGCATCGATCTGATCCACCCCGATCCCTGGCCGAAGCGGCGGCATTGGAAGCGACGCTTCATTCAGGACGAGATGATTGCGCGGCTTGCCCGCCTCATTCGCAGAGGTGGCGAGTTCCGCTTCGTCACGGATGTCGCCGATTACGCCGCCTGGACCCTGCAGCGGTTTTTGCGGTCGCCCGATTTCCTCTGGATGGCGCAGTGTGCCGACGATTGGCGCAAGCCGTGGCCCGGCTTTACGCGGACGCGCTATAATATCAAAGCCGCACGCAACGAGCGCGCTGCGTGCTTCCTTATTTTTCGCAAGGTTTAAGCTACGGCTGCCCCCGACGGCCCCTTGCCTTGGACCGATAAAGGGCTATATTTGCGGTGTCCGTCATGGATACCTCATAACGGTCGGTTTAGCCGAGCGGTTTTGAGAGTGGGTTCCCCTGGGGCCCGCTCTTTTTTGTTACCTGAGGCCAGGCGGCTCGCTTGCAAGACGCGACTTTAAGGATTTTGAGGCCGTAACGAGCATGAACGATGAGACGCTGACATTTGCCGGCGCGCCGCGGCTCATCACCGAGTCGGGGCGCGCGGCGCGCGTCGCCGTCATTGCCGAGCCGGTGCTTGCAGGTCTTGGCTATCGGCTGGTGCGGGTGCGCATCTCCGGCGCCGCCGGCTGCACGGTGCAGATCATGGCGGAACGACCGGACGGCACCATGTCGATCGAGGATTGCGAAGCCGCATCGCGCGCGCTGTCGCCGGTGCTCGACGTCGCTGATCCGATCGAAAGCGCGTACCGGCTGGAAGTCTCTTCACCCGGCATCGACCGGCCGCTGGTTCGCCGTTCGGATTTCGACCGCTATGCCGGCCATGTCGCTCATATCGAGATGACCGCGCTGATCGATGGCCGGCGCCGGTTCCGCGGTCAGTTGCTCGGCACCGAAGGCGACAATGTCCGCATCCGGGTCGGCGACGCGACGCCGGACGGCGCCGATGCCCTGTTGCCGATCGACGACATGATGGAAGCAAGGCTCGTGCTGACCGACGCACTGATCGCCGAATCGCTGCGGCGGAGCAAGCACGGCGACGTCCGTGATCCCGGCGACGGCAAGCATGGGCCGTATCAATCACGACATCGGAATGCGACGCTGGAGCAAGGCCAGCCCGCAAGCCAACTCAAGGGAGACTGACCGATGGCGACCGTAAGCGCCAACAAACTCGAACTTCTGCAGATCGCCGACGCGGTCGCCCGGGAAAAGGCGATTGATCGCAAGATCGTGCTCGGCGCCATGGAGGATGCGATCGCCAAGGCCGCGCGCTCCCGCTACGGCAGCGAGACCGAAGTGCGCGCCGAGATCGATCCGAAGAGCGGCGAGCTGCATCTGTCCCGCCACATGCTGGTGGTCGAGACCGTGGAAAATCCGGCGATGCAGATCAGCCTCGAGGACGCGCGCCGGCGGCATCCCGCCGCGCAAATCGGCGACACCATCGCCGATCCGCTGCCGCCGCTCGAATACGGCCGCATCGCCGCGCAATCGGCCAAGCAGGTAATCGTGCAGAAGGTGCGCGAGGCCGAGCGCGACCGGCAATACGACGAATACAAGGACCGCATCGGCGACATCGTCAACGGCATCGTCAAGCGCGTCGAATACGGCAACGTCGTGGTCGACCTCGGCCGCGGCGAAGCCATCGTTCGCCGCGATGAAATGCTGCCCCGCGAGGTGTTCCGCAACGGCGACCGCATCCGCGCCTATATCTACGACGTCCGCCGCGAGCAGCGCGGGCCGCAGATCTTCCTGTCCCGCACCCACCCGCAATTCATGGCGAAGCTGTTCGCCCAGGAGGTGCCGGAGATCTACGACGGCATCGTCGAGGTCAAGGCGGTGGCGCGCGATCCCGGCTCACGCGCCAAGATCGCGGTGGTGTCGCGCGATTCCTCGGTCGATCCGGTCGGCGCCTGCGTCGGCATGCGCGGCTCGCGCGTGCAGGCCGTCGTCAACGAGCTGCAGGGCGAGAAGATCGACATCATTCCGTGGTCGCACGATATCGCGACCTTCGTGGTCAATGCACTGGCTCCCGCCGAAGTCGCCAAGGTGGTGCTCGATGAAGAGCGCGAGCGCATCGAGGTCGTGGTTCCGGATCAACAGCTTTCGCTCGCCATCGGCCGGCGCGGCCAGAACGTGCGGCTCGCCTCGCAGCTCACCGGCTGGGACATCGACATCCTGACCGAGCAGGAGGAGTCCGAGCGTCGCCAGGCCGAGTTCGAGAACCGCACCCGCATGTTCATCGACTCGCTCAACGTCGACGAGGTCATCGGCCAATTGCTGGCGTCGGAAGGTTTCAATTCGGTCGAAGACCTCGCCATGGTCGACGTCAAGGAGATCGCCGGCATCGAAGGCTTCGACGAGGACACCGCGGGCGAATTGCAGAGCCGCGCCCGCGAATATCTCGCCAAGATCGAGGCCGAGCTCGATGCCAAGCGCAAGGAGCTGGGCGTCGAGGACGCGGTCAAGGATGTACCGGGCGTCACCACCGCGATGCTGGTCAAGTTCGGCGAGAACGGCATCAAGACGGTCGAGGATTTGGCCGGCTGCGCCACCGACGATCTGGCCGGCTGGACCGAGCGCAAAGACGGCGAGGCCAAGCGCGAGCCGGGCATTCTCGACGGCACCGAAATCTCCCGCGAGGATGCCGAGGCGATCATCATGCAGGCTCGGCTGAAAGCCGGCTGGATCAGCGAGGCCGATCTTGCGCCGCCGCCCGCCGAAGGCGAACCGGCGCCGGCCGAGGCGCAACCATAACGGAGCCGCTCAAGCGCATGATTGCTCCTGCCCGCGACATCGAGCTCGACACCGGACCGCGAGCCCACGGGCTCGAACGGCTTTGCGTAGCGACGCGCACGGTCAAGCCGGTCGCGGACATGATCCGCTTCGTTGTCGGACCCGATGGCGAGGCGGTGCCGGATCTCAAACGTAAGCTGCCCGGCCGCGGCGTCTGGGTGACGGCGACCCACGACGCGCTCGCCGACGCGATCAAGCGCAAGGCGCTGGCCCGTGGTTTTAAGCGGGAGGTTCGCCTGCCTGCGGATCTTGTTGCGCGCACCGAGCGGCTCCTCGAGCGTGCCGCCCTCGATGCGCTGGCCATGGCCGCTAAGGCGGGACTGGTCGCTGCTGGCTTCAGCAAGGCCGAGGCGGCATTGGCGCAAGGCGAGGTTGTGGCCCTCTTGCACGCGGTCGAGGCCTCGCCAGATGGCGTGCGGAAGCTCGATGGGGCGCTGCGCCGGAGGCCGCCAGTCACGGTTAAGGTGATTGGCTGCCTGACTTCGGCGCAATTGGATTTGGCACTAGGGCGGCCAAATGTGATACATGCAGCCCTGCTCGCCGGCCTGCCGAGTGACACGTTTTTGGCGCGTTTGCAGTGCCTAGAACGGTTTCGGACCGGCGATCCAACTGCGCTGGCGGCCGTTGCCTCAAGCCAAGCTCGGTCTGGGAAATCGACGTGTTTAGAAATGGATACGAATGACTGAGACGACTAAAAGTGGCGATAAGCTGAGCGTGACCCCGACCAAGACGCTGACGTTGAAGCGTAGTGGCGTCGAGCAGGGCGTCGTGCGCCAAAGCTTCAGCCATGGTCGTAGCAAGGCCGTGGTCGTTGAAAAGGTTAAGCGCCGGATCGGCCCGGCCGAGGCCAAGACGGAGCCGACGACGGCTCCCGCTGCAGGTGCCGGCGCAGCTCAGAAGCGCACCGCCGCTACGCCAGCCACGGCAAAAGCACCGTCTACGACGGCGCCCACGGCGGCTGCGCCCGCGTCGCCGAAATCGGGCGTCGTTCTGCGCACATTGACCGAGGAAGAGCGCAGCGCACGCGCCCAGGCGCTGGCCGGCGCGCAGCTACGCGAACACGAAGAACGCGAGCGCGCCGAGGCCGAGGCCGCTGCTCGCCGCTCCCGCGAAGAGGTGGAGCGTGCCGAACGCGCCGCTTCCGAAACGCGCAAGCTCAACGAAGAAAATCGCCGCAAGCACGACGAGGAGACCAAGCGCAAGGCCGACGAAGTCGCCAAGAAACGCTTCGGCGCCGATACCGGGCCGACAGCCGCCAAGCCCGGCGCACGCCCGGCTCTCGAGGCCGACGAAGACGAAGCGCCGCGCGCCTCCCGCCGCGGCGGCGTGGCGGCAAGGCCGGCAGCGACACCCAAGCCGCCGCGCGCCGGCGGCGCCGAAAAGCGTCGCGGCCGCCTTACCGTCGTGACCGCCCTTGCCGCCGATGAGGTGCGCGAACGGTCGGTCGCGTCGTTCCGCCGTCGCGTACAACGAATCACCGGCCATCGCGACAGCGAGCCCAAGGAGAAGATCGCGCGCGAAGTGACGATACCCGAAACCATCACTATCCAGGAACTCGCCAACCGCATGGCCGAGCGCTCCGTCGATGTCGTGCGCATCCTGATGCAGCAGGGCCACATGGCGAAGATCACCGATACGATCGACGCCGATACGGCCCAGCTCCTCGCCGAGGAGCTTGGTCACACCGTGCGCCGCGTCGCCGAGTCCGACGTCGAGGAAGGCATGTTCGACGCGCCGGACGATCCCGCGAACCTGCAGCCGCGCGCTCCGGTGGTCACCATCATGGGTCATGTCGACCACGGCAAGACATCGCTGCTCGATGCCATCCGCTCGACCGAAGTCGCGGCCGGCGAGGCCGGCGGCATTACCCAGCACATCGGCGCCTATCAGGTGACGTCGCCGTCGGGCGGCCGCATCACATTCATCGACACGCCCGGCCACGCCGCGTTCACCGCGATGCGCGCCCGCGGCGCCAAGATCACCGACATCGTCGTGCTGGTGGTGGCCGCCGACGACGGCGTCATGCCGCAGACGGTGGAAGCGATTCAGCACGCCAAGGCGGCGAAAGTG
This sequence comes from Xanthobacteraceae bacterium, assembly GCA_030039105.1. Classification (GTDB taxonomy): domain Bacteria; phylum Pseudomonadota; class Alphaproteobacteria; order Rhizobiales; family Xanthobacteraceae; genus BOG-931. The sequence continues at coordinate 5,787 of JASHQO010000142.1, read as the reverse complement.
CCGATCATCGTCGCCATCAACAAGATCGATAAGCCCGATGCCAAGCCCGAGCGCGTGCGCACCGAGTTGCTGCAGCATGAGATCCAGGTCGAAACGCTCGGTGGCGACGTTCTCGAAGTCGAAGTCTCGGCGAAAGAGAAGACCAATCTCGACAAGCTGCTCGACGTCATCGCGCTGCAGGCCGAGGTTCTCGAGCTCAAGGCCAATCCGAACCGGCCGGCCGAGGGCACGGTGATCGAGGCGCGGCTCGACCGCGGCCGCGGTCCGGTCGCAACCGTGCTGGTGCAACGCGGCACGCTCAAGCCTGGCGACATCGTCGTCGCCGGCGCCGAATGGGGCCGGGTGCGGGCGCTGGTGTCCGACACCGGCCACGCCGTGGTGGCCGCCGGCCCGTCGATGCCGGTCGAGGTGCTCGGCTTCAACGGCACGCCGGAAGCCAGCGATCGCCTTGCCGTAGTCGAGACCGAAGCGCGCGCCCGCGAGATCACCGATTACCGCGCCCGGCAAAAGCGCGAGAAAATAGCGGCGCGCCAGACCGGCATGCGCGGCTCGCTCGAGCAGATGATGAATCAGCTTAAGACCGCCGGCCGCAAGGAATTTCCGCTGGTGATCAAGGGCGACGTGCAAGGCTCGATCGAAGCGATCATCGGCGCGCTGGAAAAGCTTTCCACCAACGAAGTCGCCGCCCGCGTGATCTTCTCTGGCGTCGGCGGCATCACCGAATCCGACGTCACGCTGGCCGAGGCGTCCGGTGCCGCCGTGATCGGCTTCAACGTGCGCGCCCACAAGGAGGCGCGGGAAGCCGCCGAGCAGGCCGGCATCGAGATCCGCTATTACGACATTATCTACGCGTTGGTCGACGACGTGAAGAAGGCGATGTCCGGCCTGCTGGCGCCGACCATGCGCGAGACCATGCTCGGCAACGCGCAGATCATCGAAATCTTCAAGGTGTCGAAGGTCGGCAACGTCGCCGGCTGCCGCGTCACCGACGGCACCGTCGAGCGCGGCGCCAACGTCCGGCTCATTCGCGACAGTGTAGTGGTGCACCAAGGCAAGCTGTCGCAGCTCAAGCGCTTCAAGGACGATGCGCGCGAAGTCGTCGCCGGCCAGGAATGCGGCATGGCGTTCGAGAACTACCAGGACATGAAGGCCGGCGACATCATCGAGTGTTACCGCGTGGAAACGGTGCAGCGGACACTCTGAGTTTCAGACTCATAGCTTCATCATTGCCGGACTTGAACCGGCAATCCATGCAGCAAGGCCGCCAATTTCACAAGTAAGATGGATGCCCGGGTCAAACCTGGGCATGACGCAGAGAAAAATGCCTCGTCACCAACATCATCGCGATCAATCAGTCGGCGGCGGCTCGCAGCGCCAGCTCCGCGTCGGCGAATTGATCCGCCATGAGCTCGCCGACATGCTGTCGCGCGGCGACATCCACGACCCGGTGATCGAGGCGCACATGATCACGGTGCCCGAAGTGCGCATGGCCGCCGATCTGCGGCTGGCCACGATCTACGTCATGCCGCTCGGCGGCCATGACGAGAAGGAAGTGATCGCAGCATTCGACCGCAACAAACGCTACGTGCGCGGCGAGATCGCTCGGCGCGTTAACTTAAAATTTGCTCCTGAAATTCGGTTCCGCGTTGACAACCGATTCGACGAAGCGGAACGGATCGAGAAGCTTTTGCGAACGCGTCGGGTCCAAAGCGACCTCGATGGCGAGAAGGACGAATAATGTCCGGCCAGACGTTCGCTCCGCCAGTCGATTCGCCGCGACAGCAGGCGACCGACCAAAAAAAATCCAAGAAGCGCGACGTGCACGGCTGGATCGTACTCGACAAGCCGATCGGCATGACGTCGACGCACGCGGTCGCGGTCATCAAGCACCTATTCGGTGCCAAGCGCGCCGGTCACGCCGGCACGCTCGACCCGCTGGCATCCGGCGCCCTGCCGATTGCGCTCGGCGAAGCGACCAAGACCGTGCCCTTCGTGGTCGACAGCCGCAAGACCTACCTGTTCACCGTGCGCTGGGGCGAGGAGCGCGATACCGACGACGCCGAAGGGCGCGTGGTCAACACCGGCCAAAACCGTCCCGACGCCGCAGCGATCAGGGCGGCGTTGCCGCGCTTCACCGGCACCATCGAACAGATTCCGCCGCGCTTCTCGGCGATCAAGGTCGCCGGCGAGCGGGCCTACGATCTTGCCCGCGACGGCGAGGCGGTCGAGCTGGCGCCCCGCGCGGTGCAGATTCACCGGCTGGAACTTGTGGGAACGCCGGACCTTGACCACGCCCTGTTTTCCGCCGAATGCGGCAAAGGCACCTATGTGCGCTCGCTGGCGCGCGATATAGGCCGGATTTTAGGCGTGTTTGGCCATGTCTCGGCGCTGCGAAGGAGCCGAGTTGGCCCGTTCGGCGAAAATGACATGATTTCGCTGGAACCCCTGGAATCTTTGTGCCATAGAGCAGCCGCTGGCGAGGGATACCTCGCTGACGTGCTCCTGCCGATCGAGACCGCGCTGGACGACATCCCGGCGCTGGCCGTGAGCCCGGCGGATGCGGCAAGGCTTGCAAGAGGCCAAGCCGCCTTGTTGCGCGGACGGGATGCCACCATCTTCCGCGGTGTGGTCCAGGTCGCTTCCGGCGGCCAGCTTGTGGCCATTGCCGAGGTCGATAAAGGCGAAATCATTCCCCGACGCGTGTTTAATTTGACGGGCGTGACAGGTCGCGCCGTCAGACAGAAAAAGGTTGGTGACGATGTCGATTACGACCGCGCGTAAGGCGGAGCTAATCAAGACGTACGCCGTCAAATCCCACGACACCGGTTCGCCCGAGGTTCAGGTTGCGCTGCTCTCGGAGCGGATCAGCAATCTGACGGAACACTTCAAATCACACGTCAAGGACAACCACTCGCGCCGCGGGCTGCTCAAGCTCGTGTCGCAGCGGCGTCAAATTCTCGACTACCTTCGACGCACCAACGAGGGACGTTACAAGGAGCTGATTGAGCGGCTTGGTATTCGCCGTTGAAAAGTTTGCGTGCAGGATGGTCCTGCGCGTTCCGTGGCGGATCGCAAATTGCCTCCGCCGTTTGACCGGGCAGCGAAATGCTGCCGATTAGAGCGACGAGCCGAAGCTCGTGCGCATCGCTGGAAGACCCGATGGCCATGGCAGGATCGCTGGATGCTGTTTGGATTCGCAAAGTCGTTGCGAACGACAGCCTCTCGCCGTCTTGCTCATGGCTTTCGCGCCTTCCTGAAAACCATGAGAGACAATCGCAATGTTCGATATGCACCGTGTTCAACTTGACTGGGGTGGCCGTAAGCTAACGCTGGAGACCGGTCGAGTAGCCCGCCAGGCCGATGGAGCCGTCCTCGCCACTTACGGCGACACCACGGTTCTCGCCACCGTGGTCGCGGCAAAGCAGCCCAAGGAGGGCATCGATTTCCTGCCGCTGACCGTCAATTACCAGGAGAAATTCTACGCCGCGGGCCGCATCCCAGGCGGCTATTTCAAGCGCGAAGGCCGCCCCACCGAAAAGGAGACGCTGACCTCGCGGCTGATCGACCGGCCGATCCGGCCGCTGTTCGCCGATGGCTGGCGCTGCGACACCCAGGTCATCGTCACCACTCTGTCGCATGATCTGGAGAACGACCCGGATATCGTGGCGATGGTCGCCGCTTCAGCGGCGCTGACACTGTCGGGCGCGCCATTCATGGGTCCTATCGGCGGCGCCCGCGTCGGCTTCATCAACAGCGAATACGTGCTCAATCCGCAGATCGACGAGATGACCGAGAGCCAACTCGATCTGGTCGTCGCCGGCACCCAGGACGCGGTCCTGATGGTCGAGTCGGAGGCGAAGGAGCTGTCCGAAGAAATTATGCTCGGCGCCGTGATGTTCGGCCACCGCCATTTCCAGCCGGTGATCGAAGCCATCATCAAGCTCGCCGAGAAGGCCGCCAAGGAGCCGCGCGACCTCGTGCTGCCCGACAATGCGTCGCTCGAAAAGGAAATGCTCGATCTGATCGAGAAGGATTTACGCTCGGCGTACGCGATCCCGGACAAGATGGCGCGCCATGCGGCGGTGGAAGCCGCCAAAGAGCGCGTCATGGGGCATTTCCTGCCGCCGGACGTCGCCGAGCCGAAATATCCGAAGCTGCAGGTCGCCGGCGTGTTCAAGGAGCTCGAAGCCAAGATCGTGCGCTGGAACATTTTGGATACCGGCAACCGCATCGACGGCCGCGACGTGAAGACCGTTCGGCCCATCGCCGCCGAAGTCGGCGTTCTGCCGCGCACCCACGGCTCGGCGCTGTTCACCCGCGGCGAGACGCAAGCCTTGGTGATCGCAACGCTGGGCACCGGCGAGGACGAGCAGTGGATCGACGCCTTGCAGGGCACCTACAAGGAATCGTTCCTGCTGCACTACAACTTCCCGCCGTTCTCGGTCGGCGAGACCGGCCGCATCGGTGCCCCGGGCCGGCGCGAAATCGGCCATGGCAAGCTCGCTTGGCGCGCTATCCACCCGATGCTGCCGGACAAGACCGAGTTCCCCTACACCGTCCGCGTCGTCTCGGAGATCACCGAATCGAACGGCTCGTCGTCGATGGCGACGGTCTGCGGCACGTCGCTGGCGCTGATGGATGCCGGTGTGCCGCTCAAGCGGCCGACCGCCGGCATCGCCATGGGCCTCATTCTCGAGGACAAGCGCTACGCGGTGCTGTCCGACATCCTCGGCGACGAGGATCATCTCGGCGACATGGACTTCAAGGTCGCCGGTACCGAGCGCGGCGTCACCTCGCTGCAGATGGACATCAAGATCGCCGGCATCACCGAAGAGATCATGAAAGTCGCGCTGAGCCAGGCCAAGGACGGCCGCATGCACATCCTCGGCGAGATGGCCAAGGCGCTGACCCAGGCGCGCGCCGAGCTCGGCGAGCACGCGCCGCGCATCGAAGTGATGCAGATCCCGGTCGACAAGATCCGCGAGGTCATCGGCTCGGGCGGCAAAGTGATTCGCGAGATCGTCGAAAAGACCGGCGCCAAAATCGACATCTCCGACGACGGCACCATCAAGATCGCCTCGGCGAAAGCGGAGTCGATCAAGGCCGCGATCAACTGGATCAAGTCGATCGCTTCGGAGCCCGAGGTCGGCCACGTCTACGACGGCACGGTGGTCAAGGTCATGGACTTCGGCGCCTTCGTGAATTTCTTCGGCGCCAAGGACGGCCTCGTCCACATCAGCCAACTGGCGCCGCGGCGCGTGCAGAAGACCTCCGACGTCGTCAAGGAAGGCGACAAGGTCAAGGTCAAGCTTCTCGGCTTCGACGAGCGCGGCAAAGTCCGGCTGTCGATGAAGGTCGTTGACCAGCAGACTGGCGAAGATCTCGAGGCCAAGCAAAAAGCCGAGGGCGAAGCGCCGCGCGAGGCGGCGGCCGGCGGCGCGGCCGAGTGACGTCACGCCCCAAGCAATCTCGTCACTACAAGATCCAAGGCGGCCTCTCGGAGCCGCCTTTATTTTGCCGCGGCATGGCAAAATATGCAGTTATATCAATTTATTAATCGAAAACCGCTAAACTGTGATCGTGGTCACGGCGCCGTGCGTGGCGATCGCTAGAGTGAAGCCACGGTGAACGGGCAAACACGGGAACGAGGAGGTCGCCATGGCGGCGCTAATCATCACGACGCGGTCACGGTTCGTGCGTTGGTTTCATGAATTCTCCACGAAGAACCGGCCTCCCTACCGCTGGTATGAGAACGACCACTACGGAATTTGACGCTTCCGCATTCCG
>JASHQO010000141.1 GCA_030039105.1 Xanthobacteraceae bacterium | reverse complement strand
GGGGCGGCAAAGCCGACGGTGGCCGACAGCCAGCCGGCGACGAAGCCGAACGCCGGGTGGTAGATGCGGCGCAGGAAATTGTACTCGCCGCTGGAGCGCGGCAGCATGGTGGCCAACTCGGCGTAGCAAAGCGCGCCGCAGATCGCGACCGCCCCTCCCACTACCCAGAGCATGATCAGGGCAAAGCCGGATTTGATGTCGCCAACCTGAAATCCAAGGCTGGTAAAGACGCCGATGCCGACCATGTCGGCGACGACGATGGCGGTCGCTGTGACGCCTGAGACCAGGCCGGCAGGCGTGCGCGTGGCAGCGGAATCGCTCATGTCTGGGTTTGATTTGCCCCGGCCGGCCGCCATTACAGAGGGCAACGGGCGAGAATACAACAGGGATCGTCTTTGTTAGCGTTTAAAGTGCAAATTGCTTGACCGGCGCGGTAAGGTTTCGCTACCGAATCGATTGCGCTGAACCCGGACGGGGGGCGAAGCGACGTACGGCCGTAACGCGTACCGTATGGCGTCATGAGGGGCTGTCCGATGGGCATTCGGACCGGGTTTTGGCTGCGCGCCGCGGGCATGGCGCCTTGCCTGCCGCTGCCGCTTTACCTGCTGCTGCCGCTTTACCTGCTGCTGCCGCTTGGCGTGGCACCGGGCAGCGCCGCCGCCATGGCGACGGCCGAAGCGCCGGCAAAGATCCGGATCGCCTTTGCCGGCGATTCCATCGTCGATAATTACTGGTCCGGCGTCGGCCGCATCGTCGACGCCAATCCCTGCCTGAAGAATTCCATCGAGCTCGGCCGCTTTGCCCGCAACGGCACCGGCCTGACCCGCGGCGACCGGATCTATTGGCCGCGCGAGATCAAGCGGATCGGCGACAATTTCAAGCCGACTCTCTCGGTGCTCTCGATCGGGCTCAACGACCAGCAGTTCATCGTCGACGGTAGCGGCGTACGCACCGCCTGGGGCGCGCCGGACTGGACCGACAAGTACCGCCACGAGCTCGACGAATTCCTTCAGGCCGCGGTGGCGACCCGCTCGATCGTGCTCATGGTCGGCATGCCGGCGATGCGCGACGCCAACGACAACAACGCCATCAACGGCAAGAACGCCATGTTCGAGGCCGCCATCGCCGCGCTCGGCGATCCCAACCTGCATTATGTCGAGCCGTGGCGGCTGCGCCCCGCGGGCGCCGAGAGCTTCGCCTCCTATGGGCCGGACAGGACCGGCAGGCTGGTTCAGATCCGCACCGCCGACGGCCAGCACTTCACCGCCGCCGGCGAGGACCTGGCGGCGAGCTATCTGTTCCCGAAGATCGTCGAGGCGCTCGAGGCGGCGGGCAAGAATCTCGACCAGTGCCTGACCAAGCAGACCAAGGACGAATAGCCCGCGGTTCCCGGGCGCAGCGCAGCATGTAGCGAAGCGGAATGATGCGCTGCAGAACCGGGGCCTTGGCAAGCTCCGAGTCTGCGACGATCCCGGATCGGCGGCGCACCGCTTCGTGCTGCACCGCATCCGGGAAACGCATGCATGAAACACTCAGATGCTGTTTCCAACCATCGAATTTGCGGTCTTCTTCGCCGTCGTCTTTCCGATCACCTGGCTGCTCAACGACCATAACACCTGGAAGAAGCTGTTCCTGGTCGCGGCGAGCTATTATTTCTACGCGTTCTGGCGCGTCGACTTCACGCTGCTGTTGTTCGCGAGCTCGCTGCTCAACTATCTGGCGGCGCTCGTCATCGGGCGGCTGCAATCGCGCGCGTGGCGCCTTGCCGTACTGTGGATCGCGGTGGCCGCCAATCTCGGCCTGCTCGGCTATTTCAAGTATTACAATTTCTTCGTCGCGCAGCTTATCAACGGCTTCGACGCCGTCGGGCTGAAGGTCGACGTCGGCTTCATCGAGCTGCCGCTGCCGGTGGCGATCTCGTTCTTCACCTTTCACGCCTTGTCCTACATCATCGACGTCTATCGGCGCGCGCTCAAACCCACCACGTCGCTGCTCGACATCCTGTTCTACATTTCCTTCTTTCCGCATCTGATCGCCGGGCCGATCGTGCGCGCCAACAAGTTCTTGGCGCAAACCGTCGGGCGGCGCGATCCCGCCAATATCCGGCTCGGCCAGAGCGTGTTTCTGATCATCGGCGGCCTGTTCAAGAAAGTGATCGTCGCCAATTACCTGTCGACCGGCTTCGTCGACGGCGTGTTCCGCGACCCGACGGCGGCCTCGAGCCTCGACCTGGTTCTCGGCATGTATGCCTATGCGCTGCAGATCTATTGCGATTTTTCCGCCTATACCGACATCGCCATCGGCATCGCCAACCTGCTCGGCTACGAATTTCCGCAGAATTTCAACTATCCGTACCGCGCCGTCTCGGTGCAGGATTTCTGGCGGCGCTGGCATATGTCGCTGTCGAGCTGGCTGCGCGATTATCTCTACATCCCGCTCGGCGGCAGCAAGTTCGGCACGTTTGCGACCTATCGCAACATCATGATCACCATGGCGCTCGGCGGGCTGTGGCACGGCGCGAGCTGGGCGTTTCTGATCTGGGGCGCGCTCCACGGCGCGGCGCTGGTGATCGAGCGCGCGCTCGGCCTCGCCGGCGAGGCCGCCGCGAAGCAACGCGGACCGCTCGCCACCGCGTTCGGCTGGCTGGTGACGCTGCAGTTCGTCTGCCTCGCCTGGATATTCTTCCGCGCGCCGTCGACCGATGCCTGGCTCGGCTATTTCTCGACCATGTTCGCCGGCGCGAGATGGACCACGACCATGACGCCGTTCGTCGCCGTCATCTTCGTCCTCGGCGCGCTGTCCCACGTCCTGCCGCCGCGCTGGCTCGAGGCGCTGGACAAGCGCTACGACCGGGCATCGCTGCCGGTCAAAGTGGCGGTGCCGTTCGTGGCGATCTATCTGATCGCAATCGCGGCGCCGGGCGGTATCGCGCCGTTCATCTATTTCCAGTTCTGAGAAGGCTCGCGATGAAGCACGTCGATCCATCGGACCTAAAGCCGCAGCCGCCGGACGATCCGCTGCGCGTCGCCGCCATCGTCATCTATCTGACCTTGGCGCTGCTCGTGCTCGCCATCCCGCAGAGCCTCACCAATTGGCTGTCCGACATGAACGGCAATCCGGTCCAGGAGATCGCGCTGCGCGGCGCCGGGATTTTGCGGAACGTGTCGCAGCGGATCGGCGTTGCCGGCGTGTACCGGCGTGCCAGGGACGCCTTCATTGCGGTCTCGGGAGTCGAGCCTGATTAGACTGGGTTTTTTCGGCGATTTCCGACCTGAAAACGCCGAAATTGCCGGGCTTTAATGGTTCTTTGAGCATATTGACCAAGAGATTGCGCCTGGGGATCGAAGCGGGATGACGGGATGCGTCGGGTAAAGTGGTTTTTGGTCGGGCTTGCGGCATTGCTGACGCCGCCGCTTGCCGGCACGGCCAGCACCGGAGTTTATGTGCTGGGCGACAGCATCGGCGACGGCCTTGCCACCACCATGGGCCTCAGCAATCTCGCCCAGGTCGGCATTCACATCCGCGGCCCCAAGGCGCTGGCGCAGATCGAGCGCACGCCGCCGGGCGCCACGGTCTACATCTTCCTCGGCACCAATGACGCCGAGGACAGCCTCAAGAACATCGACAAGAGCATCGACGACGTGCTCGACGCCGCGGCGCGCCGCAAGCTCACCGTGGTCTGGGTCGGGCCGCATTGCGTGCATAAAAACTGGGACAAGCAGGCCGGCGCGCTCGACGAGATCTTGCGCAAGCGGCTGGCCGCGGCCAACGTCCGGTATGTCGGCACGCGCAGCGATTCCGGTTTCTGCTCCGGCAAATTCCTCGAGCCCGACGGCGTGCATCCGACCGCTAAAGGTTATCGTTATCTCTGGGCCATGATCGGGAACGCCGGCGACGCCCCGGCGACCGTGGTTGCCGGCGCCGTGCCGCGGCCGCAACCGCCGGCCAGCAGCAACGCCGCCATCACGACGGCCACGATCGCGCCCAAGCCGGTCCAGACGCGCGTTGCCGACGCGTCCCACCGCCTGGTCATGGAAATCCACGTTCCCGGCTCGCCATCGGAGCCGCTGGTCTGGACGCCGGCCCAAAACTAGCGCCGCGGCGGCGTGACGGCGTCGCGTGCTAAGGTTGGGCCGCGAATCGGCTGAAGTATTTTCAAGCTTGTTTTTTCAGGTCGAGCCATGGCTCATCCGCAAGACCGCTTGTCGTTTGCCGCCGTGCTGATCGGCAGTAGCTGCGTCGCCGCGGTCGCTGCCGTGCTGATTGCAGTGCTGTGGACGCCGGCGGTGCCGCGGCCGCCCGGCATGGTCACGGTGGTCGAGCCGGTCGCGGCCGCCGCGCCGCAGCAGTCGAGCCGCGACGATGCCCGCGTGCCGGCGTCGAGCGACGACGCCA
>JASHQO010000140.1 GCA_030039105.1 Xanthobacteraceae bacterium | reverse complement strand
TCGATCGCCGGCGGCCAGGTGCCGAGCAGCGCGACGACAGCGAGGACGGCGAGCCCCAACGCCTGCTCCGCGATGACCGAGCGGAGCAGCGTGCGCAGCGCCACGATCGCCGTCGTGCCGTCGCGAAGGCGCGGAACCAGGCGAAACCGGTTGATCAGCGCGAGTCCGACCATCGCAACGAACAGCGCAATCTTGAGCATGAGCAGACGACCGTAGGGCGTCTCGACCAGCGCCTTTAAGCTGCCGACCAGCATCATGCCGTTGACTGTCCCGGTCAGGACGATGAGCGCGACCGCGACGTAGCCCATCTGCGAGAAATGCGGCAGGGCCGTGCGGGCGAGTGCCACGTAGGCGCCGCCCTCCGGCCGCGTCGCGCGTCGCAGCAGCAGGCCGAGCGGCACGAGGCCGCCGAGCCAGATCCCGCCTGCGGCCAAATGAGTCATCTGGTTGACTTTGTGTGCGATGCCGCCGCCCATGTCCATCGCGGCATGGCCGATCCAGCCAAGGCTTGCCAGCAGCAGCACGGCCGCCAGCGTCGATGCGCCGTTCTGCCATGGCGCGGCCGGCAAAAAGCAAAGCGCCAGAAGTGCCGCCGCGAACCCGAGATGCCAGCACCAGACGTGCCCGAATTCGGTGCCGGTCAGCACTGCCTGCCAGGTTCCGGGATCAAGCGCAGCAGTATCCGAGCCGGCCATCTCGGCCGCGATGAACGGTACGATCGCCAGCGCGGACAGCAATGCCAAGGCGGCGCCGATCAGGGTGAGCCGCCGCAACGATGCGTCGAGCGCGACGCGCGCCGGCCCCTCGGTCGACGCGTGCGCGTCGGCAAAAGCATAGAGGCGGAATGCCGCGATGCCGAACACCGTCATCGCGGCGGCAAAATGTATGAAGCGCAGAGCGACCCATGCCTCAATCATCGTGCTCGCTCACGGCTTCACCTCGAACGGGAAGTCGCCCATGGTGCGATGGGTGTCGACCGAGAGCACATGCCAGGTGACCTTGTATTCGCCCGGCGCCAGCGGCGGCAGGCGGAGTATCAACTCGGTCTTGTCCTGCGGATTGACCGTTCCGCCGCTCGCGACCGTCTGCCCGTTCGCGGCAGTGACGATCGCGCTCGAAAAGGCGGGCTCGAGCTGTTGAGTGAAGAACATGTGGACTTCGGCCGGCGAGCTCGCGACCGTGGCCCCCACGGCCGGCACGGCATGGTCGAGGAAGGCATGCGCCCGGGCGTTGCCGCCGGCGAGGGCGCAGATTGCGGCCGCTGCGGCCGCGAGGATGTGTTTCGTCATTGCCATAGATCCTTGTCGATGAGGGGTGAGCCGAAGAAGGTGCCCGGCAGCGCGTCGTCGAGGAAGAGGTGATACTGGACGATGAAGCCAACGCCTTGAGTCTGCCGGGTGGCGGCGTTGGCGGGGATCAGCGCCTCGGCTCCGACCTGCCAGGTATTGGCCTCGTAGAGGATGCCGGGGGCGATGGTGCCGGTCGTCGGACCGTTGTCCGGCGACGACATGGAGACCTCGACGATCGGGAAGAGGCGGCCGACGAAGGCCGGCACATCGATCGCCTTTACGTGCTGCATCAGGTAGGGCATGGAATATTGCAGCGACACGGCATAATTCCATTGGTTGGGGCTGATGTTCGGCGAGTCGGAAATCTGATAGCCGAGCTCGGCCGTGACGGCGAATGGCCGGAAAAAGCCGATCGGCAGATCGCCGATCCCCTTTCCGACGTAAAGTGTCGGCGCCGTGTTGCCGACGCTGTCGATGACCCCGGCGTTGCGCAACAGAGACGACCCGGTGCCGGCGAATTCGTGGATGACGCCGACGGATACCATGAGCTCGTTGGCTTCAAGGCAGGGGAGTTGGTCTTTCAGCGTGACCGTGACGTTGTCCAAGCCATGCAGATTCTGGCCTGCGCCGTGCTGGACGTAGTAGTCGTCGTTGATTGCGAAGCCGAGATCCTGGGTGATGTTCTTGTCCCACTCGGCGCCGTAATCGAGGCTGTTGCCCGATGGGGTGCCGGCCGACGCGGGGATCGGCACGTACTGGACCGTCGGCAGCGACAACTCGTCGTTGACGCCGGGATCGTCCATGACAAGGGTGGCGGGAAAAACGCGGTCGCCGCAGACCGCGTGCGCGAACGCGGGCCGATCGGCGGCGCCGAAGACCGCGGCAAGTGCGGCCGTCGAACAGAGGACGAGTCTCATGGTCTTGCTCCGATGCGTTGGCTGAACCAAAGCGCGCGCCGGGGCGGCAAAGCGCCGCGGCACGATCTGCTATCCGAGGTTCAAGCCTGCGGCGGAGCGCGCGAGCGGTAGGGGAGGGATGAAGCTTCGCGCGGCGCCAACGCTTCGGCGAGCGCCACGACCGGCGCCGACCGCGCGACGGGCGGCATAACGAGCGCGGGCGCACCGGGCATGCCCGGTGCCGATGCGACGGCGAGCGCGGCGCAGAGCGGACAGACCGCAAGGCTGCATGGATGCGCGGGCGCGGACGGCTGCGACGAGCCGTCGTGGATACAGAGCGCTTGCCCCGCGATCGCGTCCGCCGTCTCGTCGGCGGCGAGCGCGCGCAGGTCGGCGAGGATGAAGAGCGGCACCGCCGCCTGAAGCACGAGCGCGGCGAACGCGAGGCGAAGGCCCCACGCGCGCCAATATCCCCGCATCCCCCTCATCGCGAGCCCGAGTATAACACGTGCGGCGCAGGCCCGTGACTCGTTCTCTCGCCGCCGCTAATCTCGCGGCCACATCACGAAACGAGGGAGCGACCCATGCCGCATGCCATCCGCATCCACAAATATGGCGGCCCGGAAGCGATGCAGTGGGAGGAGGTGCAGGTTGGTGCGCCGGGGCCGGGCGAGGCGCTCATCCGCCAGACTGCGGTCGGCGTCAATTTCGTCGATGTCTATATCCGCACCGGCCTCTATCCCTCGAACCTGCCGACCGGCCTCGGCGCCGAGGGCGTGGGCGTGGTCGAAGCGGTCGGGTCGGGCGTCGATTACCTGAAGAAGGGCGACCGCGTCGCCTATGGCAGCTCGCCCTTGGGCGCCTATGCCGAGGCGCGGCTCATCCCGGCCGACCGGCTCCTCAAGCTGCCCGAGGGGATCGACGACAAGCGCGCCGCGGCGATGATGCTGAAGGGTCTCACCGCGCAGTATCTCCTGCGTCAGACCTACAAGGTGAAGAAGGGCGACACCATCCTCGTCCAGGCGGCGGCGGGCGGCGTCGGCCTCATCCTGTGCCAATGGGCAAAGCATCTGGGCGCCACCGTCATCGGCACCGTCGGCAGCGACGACAAGGCGAAGCTTGCCAAGGCCAACGGGTGCGATCATCCGATCGTCTACACGCGCGAGGATTTCGTGACGCGCGTCGCCGAGCTCACCGGCGGCAAGAAGCTGCCGGTCGTCTATGACGGCGTCGGCAAGGACACGTTCATGAAGTCGCTCGATTGCCTCCAGCCGTTCGGGCTGTGCGTGCTGTTCGGCAACGCCTCGGGCGCGGTCGACAATTTCAACACCGGCGTGCTCGCCGCCAAGGGCTCGCTCTATCTCACGCGGCCGACGCTCAACACCTACGGCGCCAAGCGCGAGAACATGGTGCAGATGGCGCAGGAGCTGTTCGAGGTGGTGCGCTCAGGCGCGGTCAAGATCGAGGTGAACCAGACCTATCCGCTCAGGGAGGCCGGGCGCGCCCACCGCGACCTCGAGAGCCGCAAGACCACCGGCTCGAGCGTGCTGACGGTGTAGGAGGGAAGCTGTCAGCCGTTAGCTTTCAGCTATCAACAAGAAACACCGTCATGCCCGGCCTCCGTGCCGGGCATCCGCGCGTTGACGCGGCACGAAAGAACCCGTGGATGGCCGGGACAAGCCCGGCCATGACGGAAAATTTTTCCTATCGCTGAAGGCTGAGAGCTGAAGGCTGAGAGCTGACCGCTTACGTGTTCATCGCCTCGAAGAAGTCGTGGTTGTTCTTCGACTGGCGCAGCTTCTCGATCAGGAACTCGAGCCCGTCCATGGTGCCCATCGGCATCAGCACGCGGCGCAGCACCCACATCTTCGACAGCACCGCCTTGTCGACCAGCAGCTCTTCCTTGCGCGTGCCCGACTTCGTGATGTCGAGCGCAGGGAATGTGCGCTTGTCGGCAACCTTGCGGTCGAGCACGATTTCGGAATTGCCGGTGCCCTTGAACTCCTCGAAGATCACCTCGTCCATGCGCGAGCCCGTATCGATCAAGGCGGTCGCGATGATGGTGAGCGAACCGCCTTCCT
>JASHQO010000139.1 GCA_030039105.1 Xanthobacteraceae bacterium | reverse complement strand
CGCTCGAATGCGTGCACTGCTATTCCCTGGTGCACGACGATCTGCCGGCCATGGACAATGACGACCTGCGCCGCGGCCAGCCCACCGCGCACAAGGCTTTCGACGAGGCCACCGCGATCCTGGCCGGCGACGGGCTCCTCACCTTCGCATTCGATATTCTGTCGCGGCGCGAGACCCATGCCGATGCCGGCGTGCGGATCGAGCTGGTGATGGCGCTGGCGCGCGCCGCGGGCGTCGGCGGCATGGTCGGCGGCCAGATGCTCGATCTCGCCGCCGAAGGCCGCTTCGTGCAGAGCCGCGCGGCACAAAGCTTCAGCGAGCAGGACGTGCGCATGCTGCAGGGCATGAAGACCGGCGCGCTGCTGCGCTTCGCCTGCCAGGCCGGCGGCATTCTGGCCGCGGCGACGCCGGCGCAGCGTGCCGCGCTCGAGCGTTACGGCAGCGCGGTCGGCCAGGCGTTCCAGATCGCCGACGATCTGCTCGACCTCGAAGGCGATCCGGCGCTGGTCGGCAAGCAGACCGGCAAGGATGCCGCCGCCGGCAAGGCCACCATGGTGAGCGTGCTCGGCGTGCCGGCCGCGCGGGCACGATTGAAAGAGCTCGTCGGCCAGGCCGAGCGGGCCTTGGCGCCGTTCGGGTCCGCAGCCGCGGTCCTCATCGAGGGCGCGCATTTCGTCGCCGAGCGGCATGCGTAGAGTGAAAAGCGCGACAATTCCGTAACCGTGGAAAGGTCGGCGGCGGGGATTGCGGCGGCCGCAGCGGCTTTCTAGGTTGCCGGTGGGTTTCGCCCGATTGAAGTTCATAATGGGCGGCCCTATTTGCTGCTCCGTCGCTGGGCCGTCGTGCTTTTTGACCGGGAATGGAACGGGACCCGAACCTTCCGTCCCCATGTCCGTCCCCATGTCGGGATAGCTACTGCCGAACATGACACGCATGACGCGATGGTACGCCCGTACGGCTGCAGCCCTGGTGGCGGTCTGTCTGATCGCGGCGTCGGCGGTGCCGTTCGCGGCGGCACAAAGCCGCAGCATGCACGCCAAGAAGGCGCCGGCCAAACCCGACGTCGCGGCGCAGCAGCCACGGCAACTGCCGCCGCGCATTGCGTTTACCGCCGCCGAGGACGCGGCCGCCGCCATTCCCGGCATGCCGGACGCGCGGTTCTGGGCGGATTCCGTCGCGGACTTCAAAGCGGCGCTGCCGCAGCGGCCCGGACCGTGGATCGCCCTCTCTTCCGGCGGCGCCGACGGCGCGTTCGGCGCCGGCCTGCTCAACGGCTTGACCGAGTCCGGCAAGCGCCCCGATTACGCGGTGGTCACCGGCGTCTCGACCGGCGCGCTGATGGCGCCGTTCGTCTTCGCCGGCCCGAAATACGACGCGGCGCTGCGCGCCTATACCAAGATCGGCGCGGCCGACGTTTTCGAGATCGGCAATACCGGCGAAAGCTTCCTCGATTCCTGGCCGCTCAAGGATCTGATCGCCAAGCAGATCACGCCCGAGTTGTTGACGGACATCGCTGCCGCCCACGCGGCCGGCCGGCGCCTGTTCGTCGTCACCACCAATCTCGATGCCGAGCGCTCGGTGGTCTGGAATATGGGCGCAATCGCCGCCCATGCGGTCGCTAAGAATGGCGACGACGCGGCGCTGAAGCTGTTTCGCGCCATACTGTTGGCGTCGAGCGCCATCCCGGGCGGCTTCCCGCCGGTGCTGATCGACGTCGAGGCTGACGGCAAAGTCTTTCAGGAGATGCACGTCGACGGCGGCGTCGGCGGCCAGTTCTTCGTCGCGCCGGCGGCGCTGATGGCGGCGACCGGCGACTACAAGCTGCCGGCGACGCAGCTCTATGTGGTGATCAATACCGGGCTGCAGCCGGAATTCCATGTCGTCGAGCGCTCGACCCCGTCGGTGCTGACCAGCACGGTCGGCACCGCGGTGAAGGTCGACACCCGGCTGATGCTGGACCGTGCCTATGTCGCCGCCAAACGCAGCGGCGTGCCGTTCAACGTCGCCACCATTCCCGCCGATTTCAGCGCGCCGAGCCGCGGTCCGTTCGACCCCGACTACATGGGCGCATTGTTCCAGGTCGGCGAGGCGATGGGCAGGAGCGCAACGCCGTTTGCCGATGAACCGCCGGCCTATCCGGGCCGGCCAAGTGAGCGTCCACAAGGCACCGACCAAACTGGAGCAAACAGATGACCAAAGCCGGGGGCATTTTCACTGTCATGGCGGCTGCGGCCGCGCTTGTTGCAACCATCCCGTTCGCCGCGCGAGCGGCCAATAGCTACGACGGCCTATGGAGCGTGACGATCTACACCCAGTCCGGCAATTGCCCGAGCTCGCTGCGCTACGCCGTGCGCGTGGCCGGCGGCCGCGTGCGCGCCGATGACCAGAGCTACCGGGTCAACGGTGTCGTGGCGCCGAGCGGTGCAACCCGCGTGACGGTGTCGGAAAAAGGCCAATCCGCCAACGGCTCCGGCCGACTGTCCGGCAACCGCGGCGGCGGACGCTGGCGCACCGGCACCGGCGAATGCGCCGGGCAATGGACCGCCGAGCGCCGCACCATCTAGCTTTTTCCGATCTGCAACGACTGCGGGCCAGCGGCGCTGCACCACCTTGTGTGCCGCACCGCGTTGCAGACGCGGCTAACACGAAAGCCACGGCTTTCCGCGCCGGCGGAAATTTAACCGGAGCCCTATCCGGTCTTGCGCGCCGCCACGGTGGCGTTCCACCACGGGCAGACGTCGGCCGCGCGCAGATAATTGCCGTCCATGACGTTGACCGGAACCCGCACGCCGGATTGGGCGACCGCGGCGCGCAGATCGCGCGATTGCTCGAGCGCCTCGGGCGTGAGCCACTTGCGATCGTGTCCCCACAGGCTCGGACCCTCGGTACGTTCCTCCGGCACCCAGGTCTGCGGATCGAGCGTGCGGCCGCCCCAGCCGTACTCGAACAGGAAGCGCGACGGCGACCACGAATAGAACGACGTGACATGATCGTTGACGTGACGGCCGAGCGTGGTGCCGATCATCTCCGGCTTGCGCAGCGCAATGTCATAGCCCTGCCCGACGTCGTCCAGATAGCACAGCTCGACCATCAGGTGATGGATGCCGTTGTTGCCGGTGTTGATGAAGGCGAGGCTGTGGTGGCGCGCATTGACGTGGAAGAAATAGGCGGCGAACGGCTTGGTGAAATAGTCGGTGAGCTTGAAGTTGAGGATCTCGGTGTAGAACGGCAGCACTTCGTCGAGCCGTTCCGCGGTCAGCACCGCGTGACCCATGCCGAGCGGGCCGGTGCGAAAGCCGGAGATCGAGCGGCCGGGCTTGAACGGATCGGTCGCGGTCTCGGCGCCGTAAAACGCTTCGAGCCGGTTGCCGATCGGATCGGCGAACACGATCAGATCCTTGACGCGCCGCTCCCCGGCCAGCGCGCGCGAGCCGCGCGCTGTCTTGACGCCGTTTTTCTCCAGATGCGCGGCGAGCGCATCGAGCGCCGCCGCGTCGGCAACTTCCCAGCCGTAGAACGACGGGCCTTCGTCCGCGTCGCTGTGGACGATGACGCGCTGCTTGCGGTCGTCCATGCGCAGCGCCAGCGTGCCGCGGCTCTTGTCGACCATCTGCATGCCGAGGAAGTTGGTGCCGTAGGCCGCCCAATCGTCGAGGTTCTTGGTGCGGATACCGACATATCCGAGGGCATCGAGGTGCATGGCGGCTCTCCTGACCGGACCTTGTCGCAACCTATCACGTTGGAGGTAATGGGTAAATTGAAGGGTTCAAGGCAGCATCCGCCGCCGCGAAGGCGGCAGACGGCTTGAACCCTTTCACGCGCGCCAGGTGTGGATCAGCACCGTCTGGTAGTCCGGCGCCTCCAGGCCCCAACGGGCAATGCAATCCACCCGCCTGAATTTCAAGCCATGCGCCTCGGACATGATGCCTTCCTGCCCGCCGCCGAAGGCGCCGCGCGAGAAGTAGCCGGCCACGAAAAGTTGTCGCGCGGTGGCCTGCGGCGCAGCCTCGTACACTTGCTGCAGACTTAAGCCCGGCGGCAGGCACACCCCCAGCACGTCGTGGTCCGGATAGCGGCGCAGCGCCTCCAGCGCGTCCATCGGCTGCACCGGATACCAGCCCGGCCGGCGGAAACGGGGATTATCCTGCGGCGCGTAGAGGTCGGTGGCGACGGCTTCGATGCCCTCGACTTGCCGCAGGCAGTGCGCCCAGAAGCCGATGCCTGCGGCCACCGTCAGCAGCGGCGCGCGGAGGTGGCGGCGGAGATAATCGAGAGCCTCGGCGCTGGGCAGAGCGCAGGCCAGCCGGCCGGCGATGGCGCTGGCGAGGTTCTGGTCGGTGATCGACCGCGTATGCTGCTCGATCAGGTCGCGCGACGGAAGCTGACGGCGCGCCAGATGCTGCTGATAAAGCCGATCGATGGCGTGCATCGGGGCATTCCAATCTTGCAAATTGCCATCGATCGTTGGACGGGCCCGTCGCCTTGCGTTCGGCCATACGGCCGATGACTGCCTTCAATATGGTAACGCCTCCATCGCCAAACCATTCGGCATCGCGGTCGCGGA
>JASHQO010000138.1 GCA_030039105.1 Xanthobacteraceae bacterium | reverse complement strand
GCATTGCCGCCCGCGCCCGCCATGGCGCGGCCGCGCAGCGTGCCGTAGATGTGGATCGAGCCGCCGGCGACGATCTCGGCACCGGAGCCGACCGAGCCGAGCACGGTGATGTCGCCGTCGATGAAGACGACGGTCTGGCCGGAGCGCACCGGATCCTCGATCAGAAGCGAAGCCGGCTCCGGCTTCGGCGCCGCCGGCGCGGCGATCGGTTCGACCTCGGCCAACGGCGTCGCCAACGAGGCGTTGCGGCCCGCCCGTAGCACCGGCGGCAGCCCCGGCGCCGCGGCGGCGGGCTCGATGCCTTCGAGGCCGAGAATGCGGATATTGCGCTCCTCGAGATCGGCGATGAGCTGGCGGATGCCGTTCGGGCTCAAGGTCACCGCCGAAAGATCGAGCGCGACCGGATAGCCGGAGAAAAAGCCCTGGGAGCGCTCCAGCGTAGCGTCGAGGTCCGACAGCCATTCGGCGATCGGCGGGCGCGGCAGCACCGAGAACGCCATATAGGAGCGGGCTCGGAACATCAGCGATTGGCGCTGGCGAACGACGCTCGACACGTTGGCCTCTCCGTGTTGTCGCGATTCTGATTGGTTAACAAACTGCGCAAATATGGTTAACCAGACGTTAACGCCGCGCTGTTCCGGGAGAAGACGCCTTAGATCCAGCCCTTGAGCTCGCGCATGGCGAGCTGCCAGATCATCAACATGCCGGCCGCGCTGTCGTTGAGGCAGGGGATGGCGGCGAAGTTGGTGCCGCCATGGCGCTTGAATACCCGCGCGTTCTCGACCGCGATCTCCTCGAGGGTCTCCAGGCAGTCGGCGGCAAAGCCCGGCGTCAGCACGACGATATTCTTCACGCCCCGCTCGGCCAGCGCCTTGACGATCTGGATGGTCGCGGGCTCGAGCCAGCGCGCGCGGCCGAAGCGCGACTGGAACGTCATCATCAGCTTGCTGTCGTCCATGCCGAGCTGCGCGCGCAGGAGCTCGCTGGTGCGGGCGCATTGGCGCGCGTAGGGATCGCCCTTGTCGACGTATTCCCTGGGCATGCCGTGATACGACAGCAGGATCACGTCGGGGGCGAACGACAGCGCCTTCAGCGCGGCCTTGAGCGACGAGGCGATCACCTCGATGTAGTAGGGATCGTCGTAATAGGCCGGCAGAACGCGCAACGCCGGCTGGCGGCGCAGCCGCGTCAGATAAGCGAACACCTCGTCGCAGACCGTCGCGGTCGTCGCCGCCGAATATTGCGGATAGAGCGGCATCACCAGGATGCGGTCGCAGCCGCGCGCGATCAGCTTCTTCAGCGCCGACGGGATCGACGGATTGGCGTAGCGCATCGCCCACTCGACGATGACGTGCTGGCCGAGCGGCTGCAGAATGCCGGCGAGCTTTTCCGCCTGCGAGCGGGTGATGGTCTTGAACGGCGACTCGTCCTTCTCGGTGTTCCAGATTTTTCGATAGTCGCGCGCCTTGCGCCGCGAGCGGATCGGCAGAATTGCGCCGTTGAGCAGGCACTGCCACAGCACGCCCTGGTTCTCGATCACGCGCGGATCGGACAGGAATTCCTTCAGATAGCGGCGCACCGCCCCGGCATCGTGCCCATCGGGCGTGCCGAGATTGACGAGCAGCACGCCGATGCCGTGCTCGACCGGCGCCGGCTCGGAAACAACGTTCGCGGCCGATTGCGCTTCGGCAACGGGCGGAGGGGCAACGGAACCTTCCTTCGGCGCCGCCGTTTCGTCTGATGGCGATGCCGGAGGCGCCTGCTCCGCCGCAGGCGCGCCAGCCGCGACCGCAGCGGCGGCCGCCGGCGGTTGGCTGCTGGCTTGCACCGCGGTTTCCGAAATTGTCGTCACCTCGCTCATGGGCGCAACGATACTCCAGGACGGGCCGGCTGGCGAATGCAGGAACCTTGCGAGTCTCACTTTGGCCCCAATCCGCTGACGGTAGATAACCAGCGTTTGCGTCCCCAACAAGGAAACGATCATGTTCCGCAGCGTATCGCTCGTCCTCGCCGTATTTCTCACATCGAGCGTGGCATCGGCGCAGACCTCGCCTTACGAAAACTCGGTCGAGGATCGCGCCTGCCGCGGCGACGCGCGGCGCTTTTGCAAGGACGATATTCCGGATCAATTCAAGATCGGCTCCTGCCTGCAGGAGCACAGGGAAAAGCTGAGCCGCGCCTGCAAGGCGATGCTGGACAGCCACGGCATGTGAGCCCGCCGCACGCGCGCGGAGCGCGATCCGGTCTACCGATTCGTCAGCGCGACGTCGCTGGCGCCATTGAGCCGGTCGAACATCAGCAAATTCTCGAAGGCGCGCGACTTCGTCGCATCGGGAAACTGCGCGCCGAGGCAATCGGTGAATTTGCCCCACAATTCCCGGCGCGACAGCGGCCGCTCATGGCTGCCCTTGGCGAACTCGACCGGCCCGCTCTTGAACGTTTCCCCGGCCGTCGTCGTGATCTCGACCGCGTCGGCGGGGGCGAAGTTCGAGCCTTCCTTGGTCGCCGTGGTGCCTTCGAGGACGACGCGCGGAAAGATCGCCTGCACCTCGGGCCGGCGCACGAAATCGTCGCTCAGTTCGCGCAAGCCCACGTTGCGCGCGACCAGCGCCGCCGCCATGGCGAACTGCATGGAGAATTTCGCCTCGAGCCCGGTTTGCGGCCGGCTGTTGCGCAGCATCAGCATCTGCGTCTTGCCGGTCGAGACATGGATGCGCGCGACGTTGCCGGGGTTGAGGTTGTGACGCGCGACGAGATCGAGCGCGGCATCGATCGAACGATGGGTGGCGTAGCAGATCGGATAGCGCTTGATGCTCAGGCCATGACCGACAATGTGCCACTCCTTTTGCGCGGCGACGAAAGGACGGTGGAGCGCGGCTTGGCCTGCGACGGACAGCGCGACGAGCAATCCGGCCGGATGCTCGAGCGCATCCGGCGAAGCCGTGAAGCCGGCTTGCGCCAGCCGCGCGGCGATGACGCCCGATTGCGCGGCGCGGCCGACCTGGAACGATTTGGTCATGGAGCCGAAATTGGCGACCACGCCGGCCGACATCGAGGCCGCGACCGCCAGCGCGGTGGCGGCGCCGTTGGCATCGAGGCCGCGCAACTTGGCGCAGGCCGCCGCCGCGGCGACGGGCCCGAGCACGGCGGTCGGGTGCCAGCCCTTGCGATGCAGCGGGATCGGCTGCCGCGTCAAAAGCTCGGCCCAGACTTCGTAGCCCGCCACATAGGCGGTCAGCATCTCGGCACCGCTCGCGCCGCCGGCCTCGCCCTGGGCGAGGATCGCCGGCACCAGCACCGCGCTCGGATGGCCGTCGAGCGACACGTCGTCGTAATCCAGCACGTGGGCGGCAACGCCGTTGACCAGCGCCGCAGCGTCGACGCTGCGCCGGGCGCCGGACGGAATGAGCGAAGCGAGCGCATCGCCGCCGCTGTGGCCCAATTCGCGATCGACCAGCGCAATCTCGGGATCGCGGCTGCCGGCGATCAGCACGCCGAAGCAATCGGCGATGCCGGTGCGGGCGATCGCGCAGCCCTCCGAGGGAATTTGGCTTAAGTTCAATTCGGCGACGAAGCAACCGAGGTCCTGGGTCAGAGCGCTCATCGGCGTCTCCAAGTTCGGGGATCGGCAGGCGCTGTTATTCGGCCGCCTTGAGCATCGCCGGCGTGCCGGCGCGGAATTGCTCGAGCAGCGCCGCCTCGTCGGCCTTGGCGGCGGTGAGGTGCTGGCGCTTGACGTGGCCGAATCCGCGGATTTTTTCCGGGATCGCGGCGAGGCCGACCGCGACGGCATGGTTGTCCGGCGTCAGCTTCGCCAGCATCTCGTCGAGCAGCGCCTCATAGTCGGCGATCAGCTTGCGCTCGGTGCGGCGCTCCAGCGTATAGCCGAACGGATCGAAGGCGGTGCCGCGCAATCCTCTGCATCGCGCCAGCAGCCGGAACAATGGGACGACCCAGCGGCCGAAGCTGATCTTGCGCGGCAGTCCCGTCGCCCTGTCGCGCGGCGCCAACAGCGGCGGCGCCAGATGAAACTCGAGGCGCAATTTGTCGCCGTCGAACTCGCTTTCGACCTGCTTGAGGAACGTGCCGTCGGTGTAGAGCCGCGCCACTTCGTATTCGTCCTTGTAGGCCATCAGCTTGAACAGATAGCGCGCCGCGGCGTCGGCCAGTCCGCATTTGCCGGGAGCGCGCGCCGCCTCGGCCGCCTTGGCCCTGTCGACCCGGGCCCGATAGCGCGCGGCGTAAGCGGCATCCTGATAGGCGGTCAAATAATCCACCCGCCGCGCGACCGTCTCGTCGAAATTTTCCGACAGCTTCCGCGCGTCGCCGGTGCCCCCACCCCACCCTCCCCCGCTTGCGGGGGAGGGAAGGGAGGGGGGCTTTGCCAGCTTCTCGACCGCGGCGCGATCGACGGCGGCGCGGCGGCCCCAGTGAAACGCCGCCTGGTTCATGGCGACGGCTTCGCCGTTGAGCGCGATCGCCCTCTCGATCGCCGCGGCGGAGAGCGGAATCGCGCCAAGCTGGTAGGCGTAGCCGACCATGAACATATTGGCGCCGATCGATTGGCCGAACAGCGCGTTGGCGATGCCGCTGGCGTCGATGAAGTGCGTCTTGTCGACGCCGGCGTCGGCGACGATGGCGCGCTTGAGCCGTTCGGTGGGTAGCGAGAAGTCGGCGTTGCGGGTGAATTCACCGGGCAAGAATTCCGCGGTGTTGACCACCATCTCGGTCGCGCCGTGCTTCACCGCTGCGAGAATCTTGCGGGTTCCGGCAACCACGATGTCGCCACCGAGGATCAGGTCGGCGCGGCCGGCGGCGACGCGGATGGCGTGAATGGCTTCCGGATTTTCGGCAATGCGCATGTAGCTGAACACTGCGCCGCCCTTCTGCGCCAGCCCCGCCATGTCGAGCACGCCGACGCCTCTGCCCTCCAGATGCGCCGCCATGCCCAGAATGCCGCCGATGGTGACGACGCCGGTGCCGCCGACGCCGGTGACGACGACGTTGTAGGTCCCCTCGATCGCCGGCAGTTTCGGATCGGGCAGCGCCGGCAGATCGTGATCGGTGGCGACGCCGACGCCTTTCTTCAGCTTGGCGCCGTGCACCGTGACGAAGGACGGGCAGAATCCCTTGACGCAGGAGAAATCCTTGTTGCAACTCGACTGGTCGATGGTGCGTTTGCGGCCCCATTCGGTCTCCAGCGGCTGCACCGAGACGCAATTCGATCTGACGCCGCAATCGCCGCAGCCTTCGCAAACCAGCTCGTTGATGATGACGCGCTTGTCGGGATCGGGAAAGGTGTGGCGCTTGCGACGACGGCGCTTCTCCGCGGCGCAGGTCTGATCGTAGATCAACACGGTGACGCCTTCGATCTCGGACAGCTCCTTCTGCACCGCGATCAGGTCATCGCGATGATGGATC
This sequence comes from Xanthobacteraceae bacterium, assembly GCA_030039105.1. Classification (GTDB taxonomy): domain Bacteria; phylum Pseudomonadota; class Alphaproteobacteria; order Rhizobiales; family Xanthobacteraceae; genus BOG-931. The sequence continues at coordinate 1,679 of JASHQO010000138.1, read as the reverse complement.
GTCAAACCCTGCGGCCAGTCCGTTTTGGCCGGATATTTGGCCGGCTCGTCGGTGACGACGACGACGCGCTTGGCGCCCTCGGCGGCGACCTGGCGGGCGACCTGCGGCACGGTCAGCCCGCCGTCATTGGCCTGGCCGCCGGTCATCGCCACCGCGTCGTTGAACAAAATCTTGTAGGTGATGTTGGTGTTCGAGGCGATGGCGGCGCGGATCGCCATGTAGCCGGAGTGATTGTAGGTGCCGTCGCCGAGATTCTGGAACACGTGCTTGCGGGTGGAGAACGGCGCCTCGCCGACCCAGTTGGCGCCCTCGCCGCCCATTTGGGTGTAGCCGAGGGTCGAGCGGTTCATCCACTGCGCCATGTAGTGGCAGCCGATGCCGGCATAGGCGCGCATGCCGTCGGGCACCATGGTCGAGGAATTGTGCGGGCAGCCGGAGCAGAAATACGGAATGCGCTGGGCGACGTCCTTGGTCTCGGCGGCGATGCGCTGGAATTCCTTGAGCCGGGCGACGCGGGCAATGATCTCGTCGTTGCGGTGATATTTCGCGAGCCGATCGCCGATGCAGATCGCGACCTCGTTGGGATCGAGCGCACCCTTGACCGGAAACAGCCAGTTGCCCGCTTCATCCTTCTTGCCGATGCAAAGCGGCTGATTTGAGGTGCCGTAAAGCTCCTCGCGCACCTGCACTTCGAGCAGCGAGCGCTTCTCCTCGACGACGATGACCAGATCGAGGCCGGCCGCGAACTCCTTCAGCTCGCGCTGGCTCAACGGCCAGGCGCAGCCGGCCTTGAACAGGCGGATGCCGAGTTCGTTGCACTTGACCTCGTCGATGCCGAGCTCGTCAAAAGCCTGGCGGACGTCGAGATAGCTTTTGCCGGTGGTGATGATGCCGATCTTGGCATCGCGCCCGCCCGAAGTGACGATGCGGTTGAGCTTGTTGGCGCGCACGAAGGCCAGCATGGCGTCGCGCTTGAAGTCGTGCAGACGCGCCTCTTGGGTCAGGATCGGGTCGTTGAGGCGGATGTTGAGGCCGCCCGGCGGCATCTGGAAATCGTCCGGGGTGACGATCGCCATGCGCTCCAGGCTGCCGTCGATCGCCGCCGTCGATTCGATGGTCTCGTGCATGGTCTTGAGCGCCACCCAGGTGCCGGTGAAGCGCGACATCGCCCAGCCGTAGAGGCCGTAATCGAGCACTTCCTGAACGCCGGCCGGGTTCAGGATCGGGATCATGACGTCGATGAAGTGATATTCGGACTGGTGGGCGGTGGTGGAGGATTCGGCGGTGTGGTCGTCGCCCATCAGCGCCAACACGCCGCCGTGCTTGGCGGTGCCGGCAAGGTTGGCGTGGCGGAACACGTCGCCGGTGCGGTCGACGCCCGGGCCCTTGCCGTACCACATGCCGAACACGCCGTCGTACTTGCCCTCGCCGCGCAGCTCGGCTTGCTGCGAGCCCCAGATGGCGGTCGCGGCAAGGTCCTCGTTGATGCCGCCCTGGAAGCGGACGTCGCTTTGCTTGAGGAACGGCGCGGCGCGGAGAAACTGGCTGTCCAGGCCGCCCAGTGGCGAGCCGCGATAGCCGGTGACGAAGCCCGCGGTATTGACGCCGTTTCTGCGGTCGAGCTCCTTCTGCATCAGGCAGAGGCGGACCAGAGCTTGAAATCCGGTGACGAACACCCG
>JASHQO010000137.1 GCA_030039105.1 Xanthobacteraceae bacterium | reverse complement strand
CGCCTTAGTCGCAGGAAGCGCGTGAGCTGGAGTTGAGCGGCGGCGTTCGCTCGCTGCCGCCAGTGCCGTGGTGGAACGCCGTCAGGCGAGCGCGTCCCGCTGGACGCGCGCCGCATCCGCCGATGCGGCCGTTGGCTACGCGTCTGTCGGCGTTCCGCCTCCTTTCTTTCTTTGTCTTCTTCGTAGCCTGGGTTGAGCGCAGCGAAACCTGGGAGCGGCATTTCAAGCCGCACTTTCGTACCCGGATTACGCTCCGCTCCATCCGGGCTACTTCTTTCGTGCCGTAGCGTGATCGAGCCGACAGCGCTTCCACCGGCGCTCGAGGCGAGACGCGATCCCGCTGCGGTCGTGCCCTTTTACCCCGTGCCGTTGCCAAAACTCGGGCGCACGCGCGTCGCGAGAATGAGGAAACTTGCGCCTTCGTAGGACCGTGCATTTTCCGTCAGAGTGATTGGAAGAACACCATGACGTATGTCGGACGCCACTTTGCCTTATCCCAAAATCCTGGAAGCGGAGTGTCCTGTAGCGAGAAGGGGATGCTTGTCGATCGCATTGCTTTACTGGCACGGACGCCCAATCAACCTCGATTTGAAGAATGGCAACCGCGGCCGGCGCCTGATCTCAACTGCGAACTCAGTGCATGCTATGGGCTACCGATTCCGGTTCTGCCGTCGGCTCACGACGCCGCGGCGACCAAGAGGCTCATCGGGCTGGCGCAAACTTTTCGCCGCATCGCGAACGCGCACGACGACGGCACGCGTGCTCTCAAGTGTACCGATCCGGCACACGAATCGTCGTCGCGCGGCGCTGCATGCGGCCGGCAAAAGCGGCGCTGGAGCGAATCGGTTGACGCTGATTCGCGCGTTTTGCGCCTCGCCGAGGTCCGTCAACGCGCTCGCGGACGCTTCCGGTGCAAAAATTTTTCCGATGCGCGCGGCGTTGCCGTGTTGACATTACGGCGTGCCGGAAAATGCGCGGCAACGGCGCTGCGGGCACGTGCATTGGCAAACGTCTTGAAGCGCCGGATGCCGCAGAAACCCTTATTTCATCGGCATTTATGCGCTGTGTGGATTCTTGCGCGGAGAATCTCGCCGAGCAGAGTTTTTTGCTCGGGACGCGGCATCGGCGCCGGTGCGCGGGCGTCGCGCGCGGCGCTCGGTCGGGCCAGTTACGCACAAAAGCAATTGAAGTCACTGTTAATTTTTTTCTGCTGTAGTAATCCGGTGTCAGTGCCCGTCGATTCGCGACGGCACTGCACTGATGTCGCCATCCACTCAAGCTAGGAGGGCAGCAATGGCGAAGAAGCGAAAGAAAGCAGCGGCGAAGAAACCGGCGAAGAAGCGTCGGAAGAAGAAGTAGTCTACGCCGCATCGATCTTCGACTCTCGCTTTGAGTCGAAGATCGCGTCACACGGGCCGGCCGGCGTCGTCGATGGATCGACGTTCATCGGCGAGCAGGGCCGGCCAAGTGACCGACAGAGGGCGCCGGCGGGACGGAGGCTCAAGCTTCACGACCGTCATACTCGACGGTGGCGAAGACGAAGGACCCAATCCCACCCTGGCGCAAATGCCAGCGGCCTTGATCCTTAAACATCTCGCCGAAGCCCTCCGTTTGTTGGCGGTGTCCTTTCTGAAACTCTTGCCGGCGTCGTGGAGCGATCCACGGCGCCGTTTTTCTTATCGCCATTTTTCTTATGATGGGCGCATCGCATGAAGCGAGCCGCAAGACGCCCGGCCAAAGCGCCGCCGCGGCGCGCCGGCGTGCCGCCGATCGAGCTGTACTACTGGCCGACCCCGAACGGCTGGAAGATCTCGATCATGCTGGAGGAGTGCCGGCTGCCCTATGTCGTGCGGCCGGTCGACATCTCCAAGGGCGAGCAATTTACGCCGGAGTTTTTGCGCATATCGCCGAACAACCGCATTCCCGCCATTGTCGATCCGTCGGGCCCGGGCGGCCGGCCGATCACGGTGTTCGAGTCCGGCGCCATCCTGCAATATCTCGGCCGCAAGACCGGGAAATTCTATCCGCGCGACGAGCGCGCCCGCGTCGCCGTCGACGCGTGGCTGTTCTGGCAGATGGCCGGGCTCGGGCCGATGGCCGGGCAGGCGGTGCACTTCCGCCGTTACGCGCCGGAGCCCATCGCGTACGCGCTCGAGCGCTACACCGACGAGGTCAACCGGCTCTACGGCGTGATGAACACGCGTCTGGCGACGCGCGCGTTTCTCGCCGGACGCTATTCGATCGCCGACATCGCCTGTGTCGGCTGGGTCCGGCTCGCCGAGCGCCAGGGCCAGGACCTGGCGCAGTTTCCGAATCTCGAGCGCTGGTTCGAAACCGTCCGCGCCCGGCCCGCGGTCCGGCGCGCCTTTGCCATCCGCATCGAAGCGGCGTCCAAGGTCGACATCAACGATCCGAAGGTGCGGGCGGTGCTGTTCGGGCAAAAGGCGCGCTAGCGCGCTTCGCTAGTTGGCCCGCGTCCAGGTCTGCGACTTGCAGATCACGCTCATGACGCAGCCTTTGAGCTCGGCGGTGTTCGGGCCGGTCAGGGTGAAGGAGCCGGTATAGGTCTTGCCGTCGGAGGCGTTGTACACCTGACCGGTCCATTGGTCGGGCGTGCCGCTCGGCTTCATGGCGAGAACGATCTGCACGCCGATCAGCGGCCGGCTCTGCTTGGTGGCGTCGGCGTTGTTCTTGTCGGTCTTCGGCCGGCCGGTCGCGGGGTCGTTCGGCTGCTTCAGCCAAACCAGCGCGCCGCACAGGGCGCCACTGCAATTGACGATGCGGACCTGGCTCTCCTTGTCGGCCGTGTACCAGGTGCCCAGCGGGTCGGCGGCGCGCGCCGGTCCGCCCGTCGCGATTGTCGCCGCCACGATCGCGGCCAGCGCCGGTACTGCTGCACGGAACATTGTCATCACGAGCCTCCACTGTCGTCCGCGGGGCCGGGACCATAGTCGAGGCGGCGCCGATTGCCTAGTTCCGCGGTAATTTCGGTCGCCGCGGCAGCGGCGGTACCGCGTTACTTAACGCAGCGTTGCCGAAACCGCGTCAAATGCCGGGACGAGTTCAGAATCGATTCATCGCATTGCTTAAACCACCATTCAAATTTTCTGCGGATGATCGGCAAACCGGCGCGGGGAACGACAGCCGGCAAGCCGCGCAAGCGGACGAAAGCATCAACAGGGGTGTGTGATGGCTCGTTTTGAAATTCTCGACAGCGCCATGGCGCCGCTCGGCGAGGGCCCGGCGTCAGGCGACATGCTGTTCGAGCTCGGCATGATGTATTCGGTCGGTCGCGATGCGCCGGTCGATCTCATCGCCGCGCACAAGTGGTTCAATCTGGCGGCGGTGAAGGGCAATGCCGAAGCGATCCGGCTGCGCCGCGAAATCGCAAGCCAGATGTCGGATGCCGAGATCGCGGCGGCGCAGCGCGCGGCGCGCGACTGGCTGCGCGACAACGCCGCGGTGCC
>JASHQO010000136.1 GCA_030039105.1 Xanthobacteraceae bacterium | reverse complement strand
CTCGATCGGCGCCTCGCCGGCGGGATAGATGTCGGCGACCAGCACGATGTCGGCGTCGTTGAAGCAAGTGCAGAACTGCTCGAACAGATTCTGGACGCGGGTATAGCGATGCGGTTGCACCACGGCGATGACGCGGCCGCCGGTCGCGCCGCGCGCCGCCTTCAGCACCGCCGCGATTTCGACCGGATGATGGCCGTAATCGTCGATCACGGTGACGCCGCCGGACTCGCCGGTCTTGGTAAAGCGGCGCTTGACGCCGCTGAACCCGGCCAGCGCCTTCAAGATTACCGCGTCGCCCAGATGCAGTTCCTCGGCGATGGCGATGGCGGCGAGCGAATTCTGCACGTTGTGCTCGCCGAACATCGGCAGGAAAAGCCGCTCGATGGTGCGGCCGCGGTCGCTGAAACGGTCCGTGATCTGCGCATCGAAACGCGCGCCGTCGCGTCCGACGGCCACGTCGATCGCGCGTATGTCGGCCTGCGGCGTCAGACCATAGGTCACGATGCGGCGCTCGGAGAGGCGCGGGATCATGCCCTGCACGACCGGGTGGTCGAGGCACAGGACCGCGAAGCCATAGAACGGGATATTCGAGACGAAGCTCTCGAACGCCTGCTGCACGGCTTCGAAATTGCCGTAGAAGTCGAGGTGCTCGGGGTCGATGTTGGTGACGATCGCGATGGTCGAAGGCAGCTTGACGAAGGTGCCGTCGCTTTCATCCGCCTCGACCACCATCCAGTCACCGGTCCCGAGCCGCGCGTTGGTGCCATAGGCGTTGATGATGCCGCCATTGATGACCGTCGGATCGAGCTTCGCCGTATCGAGCAGATGACCGACCAGCGAGGTCGTCGTCGTCTTGCCGTGCGTGCCGGCCACCGCGATCGCCCATTTGAGGCGCATGAGCTCGCCGAGCATCTCGGCGCGGCGCACCACCGGCACGAGGCGCGCGCGCGCCGCGTCGATCTCGGGATTGCCGTCTTTCACGGCCGACGAGACGACGACCACCTGTGCATTCCCGAGATTCTCGGCGCGGTGGCCGACCGCGACCGGAATGCCGAGCGCCTGGAGCCGCCGCACATTGCCGCCGTCGCTCAGGTCGCTGCCCTGCACGGAATAGCCGAGATTGTGAAGGATCTCGGCGATCCCACTCATGCCGATGCCGCCGATGCCGACGAAATGAATGGTGCCGATGTCGAGCGGGAGCGCCCTCATGCGGCGTGCTCCCGAGGCAATGTGTGGCCGTTGCTGCCGCCCGCCGCTTCAGCGACGAGATCGGCGAGGCGCGAGGCCGCGTCGGGCCGGCCCATGCGGTGCGCGGCCGCTGCGGCCGCCGCGAGACGTTCCGGAGTATCGAAGAGCGCCGCGAGCTCGGCGGCAAGAAGGTCCGGCGTGAACACCGCTTCGGGCATGACCCAGGCGGCGCCCGACGCCAAGAGGGCGCGCGCGTTGGCGCTTTGATGGTCGTCGGCCGCGTGGCGATAAGGCACGAGGATCGACGGGCGCCCGACCACCGTCAGCTCGGCGACGCTCGAGGCGCCGGCACGTGAGATCACGAGATGGGCCTGCGCGAGCCGCGTTGGCACGTCTTCGAAGAAGCTCGCGGTCTCGGACGCGATCCCCGCGGCTTCATGAGCGCGACGCACCGCGGCCAGATCCTCGCTGCGCGCCTGCTGCGTGACGACGAGGCGGCGGCGCAATTCGGGGGCGAGGCGCGCGAGCGCCGATGGCACGACCGCGCTTAAAATCCGCGCACCCTGGCTTCCGCCCAGCACTAGAACCCGCACGGGCCCGTCGGGCGCGGGTGCGGCATAGGGCGTGCGGCGCTCGGCGACGATCGACGGCCGCACGGGGTTTCCGGTCTCGACGACGCGGCCGCCGCGCGCGAGACGCAGGCTGCCCACTTCGGCGAAGGATGTCGCGACCGCACCGACGCGCGGCGCAAGCAGCCGATTGGCGCGGCCCAAGATCGAGTTCTGCTCGTGGAGGACGGTAGCGATGCCCTGGCGCGATGCGGCGAGCATGGTCGGCACCGACGGATAGCCCCCGAATCCGGCCGCCGCCGCCGGCGCGAGCGCGCGCAGCAATCGTCCCGCCTCGATCGTGCCCAAAGCCATGTCGGCAAGCGCCGTGACCTTGCCGACGAAGCCTTGGTCGAGCCGGCCGGCGCGGATGCGATGGACGGCGATCTCGGGCGCCTTGTCGCCGAACGCTTGCCCGCGCCGGTCGGTGACGAGCGCCACCTTGAAGCCGCGCGCGAAAAGCTCGCGCGCCAGCGCCTCGGCCGGGAACATGTGTCCGCCGGTGCCGCCGGCGGCGAGCACGATGGTGCGCGCGCTCACTCGCCGCCTCCGAAGCGTCGTCGCGTCAGCGCGAGCGCCATGCCCATGCCGAGCGCCAATGCCAGCATCGACGAACCGCCATAGGAGATGAACGGCAAGGTCATGCCCTTGGTCGGCATGAGGTGAAGCGTCGAGGCCATGTTGATCATGGCCTGGAGTCCGAATTGCACGAGGAGTCCGGTCGCGCCCAGCACGACGAACAGATTCCCTTCCTGCATCAGGCGCGAGAAGCCGCGCAGCACGATGAAGGCGAACACGGCGACGACGGCCAGACAGACCACGACACCAAGTTCTTCACCCATCACCGCAAAGACGAAATCGGCATGCGCGTCGGGAAGATATTCCTTGACGGTCCCCTCGCCGGGTCCGCGTCCCCACAAGCCGCCGTTGCCGAAGGCCTCCATCGAGCGGTCGACCTG
>JASHQO010000135.1 GCA_030039105.1 Xanthobacteraceae bacterium | reverse complement strand
GCCGTGGCGCCGGCCGCGCCGCCGAAGCCGCAACGCGGCCTCGTCATCCTGCAGATCGGCGACAGCCACACAGCGGCGGATTATTTTTCCGGCGAGGTGCGCGCCAAGCTGCAGCAGCGCTACGGCAACGGCGGCGTCGGCTATATCGACGCCGGCAAGCCGATAATCGGCGTGCGCAGCGGCACCATGAAGATCAGCGCCTCGCCGGGCTGGACCTATCACGCCATTCAACGCTCCGACAATGTCGGCGAGTTCTGGATGTCGGGCTTCAACGCCGTCGCCGGCGCTGCCGGCGAGGTCCTCACCTTCGCGTCGGATACGCCGGTGCCGTTCGACCAGATCGAGATCGAGGCGCTGCGCCAGCCGGGCGGCGGCGCGATCGACATCGCTCTCGACGGCGCGGTGAAAAGGAGCGCCGACCTCAACGGCCAGGCGGTCGAGCCGATGGTGTTGCGGCTACGCCCCGACGGCGCGCCGACCGATCGCGTGCACCAGGTCGAGATCCGCACCCGCGGGGCGGGCACGGTCAGCATTGCCAGCATCGGCATCTATCAGAAGCAGTCCGGCGTCTCCTATAATAATGTCGGCTATCCCAGCGCTACCGTCGATCTGCTCAACAAGTTCGACGCCAAGCTGATGGCCGACGATCTGCGGCGGCTCGATCCGCAGATCGTCGTGCTGGCGTTCGGCACCAACGAAGCGTCGAAGCCCAATCTCGACGCCGCGCGCTACGAGAGAAGCTACGAGAAGGCGGTCGGCCGCATCACCGCGGCGCTGCCGAACGCCAAGATCGTGCTGGTCGGGCCGCCCGACGGCGCCGAGCGGCCGTGGCACTGCGCCGGCAAAGGTCCGCCCGACGCGGCATGCCATCCGGCGCCGCCGAGCACGCCGGGCGCGTCGGCCGCCGAGCCCGCCGATTGCGAGTGGCACACCATCGCGCATCTCGACCTCGTGCGCGACGTCGAGAAGCGGATCGCCGAGCGCCACGGCTTCAGCTATTGGAACTGGGCCTCGATCATGCCCGGCGATTGCGCCTCGCAGCAGTGGGTCGCGGCGTCGCTGATGACGCCGGACCACGTGCACTTCACGCCGGCCGGCTATGTCAAAGGCGCCGACCAGTTTGTCCAGGTTCTGGTTGCCGTGATCGAGCGGCTGCAGGACCGGCCCAACATCGCCGCCAGCGACTGAGCGCCGCGCCGGTCGCCAGGCTCAAGCACGATCCCGAAACAGCCGGCCCTCGGACTCGATCCGAGGGTGGCAACCGGTTTCCGGCAAAGATCGTGCGCAAGCAAAAAGCCGGAGCGGGATGACGATTCGACCAAAACTCATCCCGCTCTAACGCGCTTGGCCGATCAGCGCCATCGAGATCGCCGGCACGTAGGTGATGACGAGCAACGCCAGAAAATTCACCGCCACGAACGGCAGCACGCCGCGATAGATCGTGCCCATCGGCACGTTGAAGATGGCTTTCGCGGCGAACAGGTTGAGCCCGAACGGCGGCAGGTACAGGCCGATCGACAGATTTACCGCCATGATGATGCCGAAGTGCAGCGCGTTGACGCCGGCGGCTTCGACGACCGGAAGCAGCAGCGGCGTGAGAATGAGAATTGCCGCCGGCGGCTCCAGGAAACTACCGGCGACGAGCAGGCCGGCATTGACGAACAAGAGCGCCTGCCAGTGCGGAAGCTGCAGCGCGGTGATGGCGCCGATCAGGCGCTCCGGGATGCCGCTCGTCGTCATCAGCCAGGAATAGATGCCGGCGCCGGTGACGATGATCAGAATCTGCGCGATCAGATAGACCGAGTTGACGACGACCTGCCACAGGCCGGCAAGATCGATTTCGCGATAGATCACCATGGCGACGAACAGCGAATAGACCACGGCGACGCCGGCGGCTTCGGTCGGCGTGAACACGCCGCCATAGATGCCGCCGAAGATCACCACGACGGTGCCGATCGCCCAGCTCGCGTCCTTGGTCGAGGCCCAGATGTTCTTCCACCGCGCCGGCGACGACAGCGGCACCATTTTGATCCGGGCGTAGATCAGAACGTAGGCGGCGTCGACGATGCCGATCAGGAGGCTCGGCAGGATGCCGGCGGTGAACAGCTTTATGGCGGAGACCTGCGCCGTCATGGCGTAGAGGATCATCGAGATCGACGGCGGGATGATTACCGCGACCGCGCCGGACGAGGTGATCAGCGCCACCGCGAAGCGCTCGCTGTAGCCGTGCTTGGTCAGCGACGGAAGCAGCAGCCGCCCGATGGCGACCACGGTGCCGACCGTGGTGTGCGCCATGGCGCCGAACAATTCCGACGAGGCGACGGTGGTGACCGCCAGCGAGCCGCGCACGCCGCCGACGATGGACACCACCCACGTCACCACGCGGTTGGCGATGCCGCCGCGGCCCATGATCTCGCCGGCCAGCACGAAGAACGGCACCGCGAGCAGCGGAAAATTGTCGAGGCTGCCGAACATGTAGGTCTGGATCGCCTGCAGCGGTGCGTGAGCGACGAACAGGATCGCCGCCGTGGAGGTCAGGATCAGCACCACGAAAATCGGCAAGCCGGCGATCAGGAGCAGAGCGGGTAGAATGAAATAGACGAAGATGGCGGACATCAGCGCTCGACTTCGCGGCTCGAAATCACGTCGTCGTGGCGCGCGCCGTGGACGATCAGCCGCGCGGCGATGAGCAGCGCCATCAGCAGCAATCCGATCGGCACCGCGGCCTGCGGGACGACCAGCGGGATATTGGCCGACTCGCTGCGCTGATCGAGCTCGGTCAACATGGTCATCACCGGCCAGGCGAAGATCGCCAGCACGATGCAGGTGGCGATGGTGATCAGGTCGGACACGATCTCGAACGTCCTGCGCGCCCGCGGCGGCAACAGCGATACGATGACGTCCATGCGGATGTGGCGGCCGAGCCAGCCGACCGGCGCGGCGCCGAGGAACACCGCGCCGATCATCAGGAACAGCATCGCCTCCTCGGCCCAGGACAGCGAGACGCGGAAGAAGTAGCGGCCGACGATGTTGGCGAAGTTGATGGCGACGCTGGAGACCAGCATCGCGCCGGCGGCGACGCGCAGCGCCGCCATCAGGGCGTGGGCGCTGCGGAGGAGGGAATTGCGCATTGGCCGCTCAGCCGCGTTTTCCGGATGCGGTGCAGCGTGAGGCGGTGCACCGCCGATGCGGGATCGCTCCGGACTCCGAGCCCGCGGCGATCCCGGGTCTGCAGCGCATCATTGCGCTTCGCTCCATGCTGCGCCGCGCCCGGCAAGCGCGCTCAGTATTTCGCCGCGGCGGTGCGCACCATTTGCAGCATGTCGTGCACCGCCGGCTGATCCTTGGTGGCCTCGTCGGCCACCGGGGCGAGCAACGTCTTCATCTTCGCGAGGTCGTCGGCGGACAGCGTGTGCACGTCGCCGCCCAGGCCTTGCCATTTCTGCACCAGCTCCCTGGTGAAATCGAACTGCCACGCTTGCGTCTTGGTCTGCACCGTCCGGCCGCTGTCGACGATGATCTTCTGCAGGTCCGGCGGCAGCGTATCGAGCCACACTTTGCTGACCACGACGATCGAGTTGATGAAAGTGTCGTTGGTGACGGTGATGGTCTTGATCAGGTCGTTCATCTTGAAGGCGACGAACACCGACAAGCCGGAGATGGTGCCGTCGATGGCGCCCTGGTCGAGCGCCGGAACGACTTCCGACAGCGGCATGCCGACGCCGGTGGCGCCGAGCTTTGCCATCTTCTGCCGCTCGAGCTCGGTGCCGTTGATGCGCAGCTTCT
>JASHQO010000134.1 GCA_030039105.1 Xanthobacteraceae bacterium | reverse complement strand
GCCGTGCGCTCGGCGGAGAGGAGAGCGCGGGCATCGCCCGCGATCGTCATCAGCTTGCTGCCGGCGCCGATCGCGTCGCCGTCGCGGCCATGCGGCTCGATGGCGATCTGCGGCGACAGCCGCCGGAACGCCGCCGCGACCAGCGGCAGGCCCGCTACCACGCCCGCTTTGCGCGCCACCACGACGGCGCGGCCTTGCGTGTCTTCGGGCACGGTCGCGGTCGAGGTCACGTCGCCGGCGCGGCCCAAGTCCTCGGCGAGCGCGCGCGTGACCGCCTCCTCGATTTCGAGCGGCGACAGAAAAGCGTCGGGACGCAACAGCGACATCGGTCGATCCATGATCAGCGAAAGCTGCCAAAGTCCTATCGGCTGCCGCCAATTATGGCAAACCCATGCGCCGGTCGGCGGGGCAGCCATGCGCGCGCCCGGCGTGCGGTCGCTTCTCTTTGGTCGCGCCGCCTCTATGTCCTATTGTGCACGACTTTTTGCATCCATTTGCACGCCGGGGCGACATGAACAGCCAACCTAAAAGCAGCGAATTTACGCCACCGCGATCCGTGCCCACGCCGCTGTCGAGCTGGCGCACGCCGGCGCTGATCGTCGGCTTCGGCTGCCTGATCGCTATGATGTCGTTTGGACCGCGATCTTCGCTCGGTTTCTTTCTCACGCCGCTGTCCAGCGCCAATCATTGGGGCCGCGACGTATTCGCGTTCGCCATCGCCCTGCAAAATCTGCTGTGGGGCATCGGCCAGCCGTTCGCCGGCATCATCGCCGACCGCTACGGCACGGCGCGCGTGCTCAGCGCCGGAGCGCTGATGTATGGCTGCGGCCTGGCGCTGATGGCCTACTCCACCAGCGCGCCGGTGCTCGATATCTCGGCCGGCGTCCTGATCGGATTCGGCTTGTCCGGCAGTTCGTTCATGGTCATCCTCGCCGCGTTCGCCAAGCTGTTGCCGCCGCAATGGCGCTCGCGCGCTTTCGGCTTCGGCACGGCGGCGGGCTCGTTCGGCCAGTTCCTTTATTCGCCGGTTGCGGTGGCGCTGATGGGACCGTTCGGCTGGCAACAGACGCTGGTGATCTTCGCCGTGACCCTGCTGACCGTGTTGCCGCTGTCGATGGCGCTGACGACGCCGGCGGCAGAACGCGCTGGAGGCGCAGGCTCGCAATCGCTGCAACAGGCGTTGCGCGAAGCCTTTGCGCACCGCTCCTACGTGCTGCTGGTGCTCGGCTTCTTCACCTGCGGCTTCCAGCTCGCATTCATCACCGTGCACATGCCCGCCTACCTGATCGACCGCGGTCTCTCGGCCCAGGTCGGCGGCTGGACCCTGGCGATGATCGGGCTCTTCAACATCGCCGGATCGATCGCGTCCGGCTGGCTCGGCGACCGCATGCCGAAGCGCTACCTGCTGTCGTTCATCTATTTCGTCCGGGCCGCCGCGATCCTCGCCTTCATCTCGTTCCCAGTGACGACGGTGTCGTGCCTGATCTTCGGCGCCACCATGGGCCTGATGTGGCTCTCCACCGTGCCGCCGACCAACGGCATCATCGTCGTGATGTTCGGCACGCGCTGGCTGGCGACGCTCGGCGGCTTCGCCTTCTTCAGCCACCAGGTCGGCGGCTTCCTCGGCGTCTGGCTCGGCGGCATCGCGTTCGAGCGCACCGGCTCGTACAACGTGGTGTGGTGGCTCTCGATCCTGTTCGGCGTGCTCTCGGCGCTGATCAACTTGCCGATCGTCGAGAAGCCGGTACAGCGCGCGGCCCCTGTGCCCGCGTAACCGCGTCATGCCCAGACTTGTGCCGGGCATCCACGTCTTACACACTCGGCCCTGACAAGACATAGATGGCCGGGACGAGCCCGGCCATGACGGATAGCATGACGGATAGGACGTGGCATGGCTAGCTTCAAGGCGATCGTCATCGACAAGGCCGATGCCGGCCAGACGGTGCGGCTCACCGATTTCGACGAGAGCAATCTGATCGACGGTGACGTCACCGTCGCCGTCGAATACTCGACCGTGAACTACAAGGACGGCCTTGCCGTCACCGGCAAGGCGCCGGTGGTGCGACGCTTTCCGATGATCGCCGGCGTCGATTTCGCCGGCACGGTCGAAGCCTCGTCCCATCCGGCCTGGAAGGCAGGCGACAAGGTCGTGCTCAACGGCTGGGGCCTCGGCGAGACTCATCTCGGCGCCTATGCGCAGAAGGCGCGGGTCAAGGGCGACTGGCTGGTGCGGCTGCCGGGCACCATGAGCGCCCGCGACGCCATGGCGATCGGCACCGCGGGCTACACCGCGATGCTCGCGGTGATGGCGCTCGAGCGCGCCGGCCTCGAGCCCGCCCGCGGTCCGATCATCGTCACCGGCGCCGCCGGGGGCGTCGGCTCGGTGGCGGTCGCGCTGCTCGCCAAGCTCGGCTACGCGGTTACCGCCTCGACCGGCCGGCCGGCCGAAGCCGATTATCTTAAACGCCTCGGCGCCAGCGAGATCATCGACCGCAAGGAGCTTTCCGGGCCGGCGCGGCCGCTCGCCAAGGAGCGCTGGGCCGGCGGCATCGATGCGGTCGGCTCAACAACGTTGGCGAATGTGCTTTCCATGACACGGTATGGCGGATCCGTTGCCGCTTGCGGCCTTGCCGGCGGAATGGACTTGCCCACCTCGGTCGCGCCCTTCATCCTGCGCGGGGTGTCGCTGCTGGGCATCGATTCGGTGATGTGTCCGCTGCCGCTGCGGCAGCAGGCGTGGCAGCGATTGGCTGCGGATTTGGCGAAGGAGAAGCTTGCCGCAATGACCGCCGAGATCGGGCTTGGCGACGTCATCGACGCCGGCAAGCGCATCGTCGAGGGCCAGGTGCGCGGCCGGATCGTGGTAAAGATCGGGTAAAGACGGGCGAGTTTTCGCCACAAAGCTTGGCGACGATCGGGGCAGCTATGGTAAGGGGACCGTTAAGAAGTTTTGTTAACGTCGCACTCACGTCTACCGTGGAGTTGCCCATGTTGTTGCGCGTTGCGATCGTCAGTGCGCTGATGCTGGGAGCCGCTTCGGCCACCGCCGAGGAGCTCAATCCCGAGCAGGCTCGCGCCTTCGTCGTCGGCAAGCTGTTTTCCTACACCTGCTTCGACGGCACAGCCGGCATGGGACGGGTGTTCGCCGATGGCTCCGTGGTCGGCACCATCCGGCCCGGCGGCCAGGGTCAGGTGCGCTTTGCTGCACTGCCGGCCGGCACGTTGCGGGTCACCGGCAGCGCGATGTGCGCCCATCTCGCCGGCCTGCCGGTCGAGCCGTGCTTTCGGGTGCAGAAGCTCGATTACCACAGCTTCCGCGGCTCGATCGCCGGCCTGTCGTTTGCCTATTGCGATTTCACCCAGCGCAATCCGCGCACCCAGCTAACCGGCGCCAGCGCGATGCGGCCGGCGGCGACGACGGTTGCGGCGGCGCGTCAATCGGACGATTAAAACACGCCGCCTAGCCAACGCGACGGCGAGCACGGCCGGCACGCCGTAGGCGAGCAGGACCAGGTTGAACGGCGCGAGCGCCGCACTCTACTCCAGATCGAGCCGGAACGGCGCGGCTTCCTCGGCCATGACGCCTCGGCCGATGGTCTCGATGGCGGCGACCATGCGGCCGTCGCGGCCGAGCAATCTGTCCGCCAGCGAAACGATGCGGATGTTCGGCGTCGCCGTCGGCGAGGCGCGGCGCAGCGCTTGGGCGATGCCGGCCTCGTCGCGCTGCGGGTTGAGCGCGCAGACCGATGCGTAGGCGCTCGCCGTCGAGCGGCTGATGCCCATGTAGCAATGGACCACGAGCGGCGCGCGGCGGTCCCAGTTGCGCACGAAGCGGATCAGCTCGGCGACGTGATCCTCGCCGGGCATGATGTAGCCGTCGAGCGGCGTCGAAATATCGTGCAGCCGCAGCCGCAAGTGATGCTCAGGCGCCACGCTATCCGGCCGCAGCACGGTGGCCTCGTCGCCAATCAGCGACACGACGTGGTGCGCACCGACCTGCGCGACGGTCTCGTGCAGGCGGGCCAGCGAGCAGACGTGAATCATGCACTCATCATATAGGCATTGATATAGGCATTGCGCGCGGCGCAAGTGTGACGACCGGTCCGAGCATGATGCCGAAAAGCGGCTGCCGGTTTTCGGAAAAGATCATGCTCCCTTAAGCGGCGAACAGTTTTTTGACCCGCTCGAAATAGCGCGCTTGTGCCGTCTCGGCGGGCCACGGTTTGAGGTAATCGCGTTCTATCGTCGCGGACACCGCCGGCGGGCGGCCGAAGAAGCGCCGCGCTTCGGCGGCCTCGAAGCCGGCGAGTCTGGTGGCTTCGAGATAGGCGGCACCGGCGTCGGCGACCTTGGTCAGCGCCTTGAGCTGCGGTGGCGTCGCGGGCGGCAGGCCGAAACGGCGATGGATCGCGGCAAGCAGGCGCTGCTCGACCGCCTTGTAGTCGCCGCCGATCACCGCCTTGAACGGCGAGATCATGTCGCCGATCACGTATTCCGGCGCGTCGTGCAGCAGCACCGCAAGGCGCGCACCGCGGTCGAGCCGCGGCGCGCGCAGCCGCACCAGCGCCTCGACCAGCAGGCAATGCTGCGCGACCGAGAAAATGTTCGGCCCCTTGGTTTGACCGTTCCAGCGCGCGACCCGGGCCAGGCCGTGAGCGATATCTTCGAGCTCGACGTCGAGCGGCGACGGATCGAGCAGGTCGAGCCTTCGCCCCGACAGCATGCGCTGCCAGGCGCGCGGCGCAAGTGTGACGACCGGTCCGAGCATGA
>JASHQO010000133.1 GCA_030039105.1 Xanthobacteraceae bacterium | reverse complement strand
CCGGGTCGATGTTCGGAATGCCGCAGTGGTTGATCGAGAAGTGCATGGAGTTCGGCGTCACCGTGCCGCCGAGCAGGTGATGCGGCGTGCGGGCGTGCGAGTTGCGGAATTCGCCGCCCGGATTGCTCAGCGCTCGCGTCACGTCCTTCTCGAACGGCGACGGCGTCTGGACCGCCGGCGTGACCTGGCCGAATTCCAGACTCCACGGCGCGTCGCTCAGCGCTTCGGCGGCGGCGCCGGTCGACGTTCCAGCGGCGCCCACCGCGCCGGCGATGGCCATTCCACTTCCCAACAATGCGCGACGATTGATCAAACCGTTGCCGGCGACGTCATCGAGCGATGGCGCGCCCCGTCGGCGTCTCCACTTGCCCATGATTTCCTCCCTGATGGGTGGCGCCATATGCACCTGTCCCACCCTCACATCCTGCGGCACGGTTGCGGCGCTGTCCATACGGTCGAGGTGCCGCGAGACTTGCGTTATGCTCGGCCGCGACGCGTCGAGGGAGACGTTCGGCAATGCGAGACGTGCTCGGCTGGCGGCGCAAGTTCGGCGTCATCGGCCCTTCCACCAATACCATCGTGCAGCCCGATTTCGAGATGATGCGGCCACCCGGCGTCACCAATCATTACAGCCGCATCTTTACGCCGAACGCCAAGGCGGTCAGCAACGAGACGTTTGCGGCCGGCATCCAGGTGATCGGCGATAACGTGCTCGACGCGGTGAAGAGCGTCATGACTTGCGAGCCCGACTATCTGGTCATGGGCATGTCGTCGGTTACCTTCAACGGCGGCGCCGCCGGCGCCGATGCATTCCAGGCCAAGGTCGAGCGCGAGGCCGGCATACGCATCAGCATCGGCTCGCATTCCTCGACCGCGGCGCTGCAGGCCTACGGCGGCGTCAAGCGCATCGCTTTTTTGTCGCCGTACTATCCGGTCGCCAATGCCGAAGTGCGGCGCTATTTCACCGAGTCCGGCTTCGACGTCGTCCGCGACGTCTGCCTCGAATGCAAGAGCTGGACCGGCATCGCCGAAGTGCCGCCGCAGCTATTGCGCGCCAAGCTGATGGAGCTCAACGGCAACGGTCGCGACACCGATGCGATCATCCAGGTCGGCACCAATCTGAGCATGGTGCGGCTCGCCGCCGAGGCCGAGCTGTGGCTCGGCAAGCCGGTGATCGCCATCAACGCCGCAACCTATTGGCACGCGCTGCGCACGAACGGCATCGCCGACAAGATCTACGGGCTGGGTCGGCTGTTGGAGGAATTTTGAACAATGTAGCCCGCATGGAGCGAAGCGTAATGCGGGGCCAGCCTCAAAGTATGTCCCCGGATGTCGCTTCGCTCATCCGGGCTACGTATCAGTTCTTCGTCCGCACGCCGGCATGCTCGAGCCGCGGCAGCACCTCGGCGCAGAAATACGGCACCTCGTCGAGGAAATTGACGAAGGAGAGGCCGATGCCGCGCACGCCGGCTTCGCTGATGCTGGCCAATTCCTCGGCCACCTTGTCGGGCGTGCCGACGAACGGATAGCCGCCGACGGCGTGGGACGCGAAGTAGGCGCGCTTCTTGTAATACTCGTCCGGCGGGATGGTCTGCGGCGTGATGCTCTTGTTGGCGAGCATGCCGTCGATGGCGCCCCAATCGGCGTTGTCGATGATGGCGTGCTGATAATAGTCGTCGGCTTCCTGCTGGGTCGGCCGGCAGATCACCTGGCCGACGGTGAAGACCTCGATATCGCGGCCATGGCTCCTGGCCTCGGCCTTGACCTCGGCGACCTTGGCGGCGTTGCCGGCAAGCGATTTGCGCGAGCCCTGGGTGGCGACGAAGAAGGCATCGCAATTGCGCACGGCGAAGGATTGGCCGACGCCGGACGAGCCGGCGTTCATCATCAGCGGCCGCGTGCCGCCGAACGGTTTGGGGAAGGCGCGCGCCCCTTTGAGATGCAGATACGCGCCGTCGAAATCGAACGTGTCGTCGCGCTCCCAGGCCTGCTTGACCACGTCGACCCATTCCTGGGCGTAGCTGTAGCGCTCGTCATGCTCGCGCTGCTTGACGCCGAACATGTCGAACTCGCCTTCGTTCCAGCCGCAGACGATGTTCATGCCCATGCGGCCGCGGCCGATATGGTCGGCGGTGACGAATTCCTTGGCGGCGATCAGGGGATGAAACAGCGGCGCGTGCACAGTGCCGAACACCGTCATCTGCTTGGTGGCCGCCAACAGCCCGACCGCCCAGGTGACGGTCTCCAGCGTCGCGCCGTGAAAATCGGTCTCGCCGCCATAACCCTTCCAGCGCGCGATCGGCAGCATGAAGTCGAGGCCGGCTTCGTCGCCGAGCTTGGCCAACGCCAGGCAATCGTCCCAGCTCGCCGACCAGCGTTCCGGCACCTTGGTGGCGGAGCGCCCGGATGAGCAGTTGGCGCCGAACAGCCCGATCTTGAGCGCGTTGTCATTATACATGGTGGTGCGGGCCTGCATGGACCCGGGACGTGCCAGCACGGTGCTTCCTCCGCCGAGATTTCACGGCCGATATTAGCGCACGTTTCGCCGCGCGGCGATGCGCCCGGTGCGCGGCCCGGCGCTGCGCGCCATGCGGCCCTGTTGCCTGTGGCCGGCGCCGGTCTATGCTCGGCCCAAGGCTAAAAACAAAGCCGCAGACATATTCCCGGGGAGCGACGCATGGCCGACACGGTCGAACAATCGACGACGCGCAAAGTGTATTGGCGGCTGTTGCCGCTCGCGATTCTGACCTACTTTCTCTGCTATCTCGACCGCATCAATGTCGGCTTCGCCGCGCTGACCATGAACAAGGATTTGGGCCTTGACGCCGCCACCTATGGCTTGGCGGCGGGCGCCTTCTTCTGGGGCTATTTCCTGTTCGAGGTGCCGAGCAACCTGATCCTGGAAAAAGTCGGCGCGCGGCTGTGGATCGCGCGGATCATGGTCACGTGGGGCCTGCTCTCCGGCGCGACGGCGTTCGCCAGCGGGCCGTGGAGCTTCCTGGCCATGCGCTTCCTGCTCGGCCTCGCCGAGGCCGGGCTGTTCCCGGGCATGATCCTGTTCTTCACCTTCTGGTTCCCGGACTGGCACCGCGGCCGTATCATGGCCGGATTCACGGTGGCGCTGCCGCTCGCGGTCGCCGCCGGCGCGCCGCTCTCCACGGCGCTGCTCGAGCTCAACGGACTGTTCGGCCTGGCCGGCTGGAAGTGGATGTTCGTCTGCGAAGCGATCCCGACGATCGCGATCGGCATTTTCTTCTACCTCTTCGTCACCGACCGGCCGGCCCAGGCCCACTGGCTCGACGACCAGGAGCGCACCTGGCTCATCGCCACGCTGGAGGACGAGCGCAAGCTGATCGAGGCCAAGCGCAAGGTCAGTCTGTGGCAGTCGTTCTACAATCCGAAAGTCCTGATCCTGACCTTGAACTATTTTGGCATCGTCACCGCGAGTCTCGGCCTGCTGTTGTTCCTGCCGCAGATGGTCAAGCAGCTCGGCCTGACCAACATGCAGGTCGGCTGGGTCGCCATGATCCCGTACGCCTTCGGCGCGCTGAGCATGGTGATGTGGGGCTGGATTTCCGACCGCATGAACGAGCGGCGCTGGAACCTGTTCCTCGCCTGCACGGTTGCCGCCGCCGGCCTCGTCATCGCCGGCCTGACCGTCGGCACGCCGTGGGCGGTGCTCGGCATGACGATCGCGACTATCGGACTCTACGGCACCAAAGGGCCGTTCTGGACGCTGCCGTCGATGATCCTGACCGGATCGGCCGCGGCGTCGGGCATCGCCTGGATCAACGGCATCGGCAATCTCGGCGGCTTCTTCGGCCCGACCGCGGTGGGCTGGGTGAAGACGACTACCGGCAGCTTCGCCAGCGGCCTCTATCTGCTCGCCGGCTTCGCGGTGATCTCCGCCGTGAGCACGTTCTGGCTCGACATGCGCAGCCCGGTCGTGCGCCACACCGACCTCGCCGGCGTGCCGGCGGAGTAGCGCCGTCATTGCGAGCGAAGCGAAGCAATCCAGCGCTGAGTCGCCGCGCTGGATTGCTTCGTCGCTTGCGCTCCTCGCAATGACGGGTGGTGCTACCCCAGCGCCGCGGCGCCGGCCTGCGCGACCTGCTCGTCCTCGTGCGACTGCACGCCGGACACGCCGATGGCGCCGACGCATTCGTTGTCGTGAATGAGCGGCACGCCGCCCTGGATCAGAATGCCGGCGGGAAAGCCGGCGAAGGCCGGCCGCTCCTTGATGCGGTCTTCGAAGAATTTGCTCGGCCGCTTGGTCATGGCCGAGGTGCGCGCCTTGCCGAGCGACACTTCCGCGGTGATGGCCGAGGCGCCGTCCATGCGCTGCAGCGCCAACAAGTAGCCGCCGTCGTCGACGATCGCGACCGATACCGCCCATTTGTTCTTGGCGGCTGCGGCCTCGCACGCCGCGAGCATCTTCTTGACGTCGGCAAGGGTCAGGCAGGGCTTGGTACGCATGCTTCCTCCAAAGGGCGACGCGCGAATTCGTCACGCCGCGTGGCGGCAACGTTTAGCACGGATCAGTGCAGGCGAAAGCGCAGCGGAATCGGCAGATCGTCGATTTCGGCTTGCGCCATGCTCGGCGGGAAAGCCGGCAGCGGCTGCGCGCGCTCGATCCAGGCCATGGCCTCGGCGTCGAGATCGGGAAATCCGGAGCTTTGCAGGATGCGGCGCGCCAGCACGTGGCCGTCGCGGTCGATGCTGACTTCGATCTTCACCAGGCCTTGCTCGTTGCGCAGCCGCGCCGCGTTCGGATAGTTCTGAAATTGCAGCAGGTGCTTGGACAGCGCCGAGATCCATGACGGATCGAGCCGGGGCGCGCTTGCCACTTCTTCCATGGTGGTGCGCGGGGCAGGGCTGACCTGCTCGACTTTTTCGGGCGGCTTTTCCTCCGGCAAGATCGCGTCCTGCGACGTTTCCTGCGGCGGCGTCGGGGTATCGACCCTGGCCTGCTCCTGCTGATCGATCTGCGGCGCGGTGAGCTCGACCGATATCACCGGCAACTCGTCGCCGACGAGGTCGTCGTCCGGCTGGTGCCAGAGCAGATAGCCGGCGATCGCCGCGGCATGAACGGTGACCACGACCGCGGCCGCGATCGACCAGCGCAGCAGCTCGCGCGGATCGTCACCCTCGAACCAGGCCAGCGCGCGCGCGGTCATTTGGCCTCCCGCGTTTCGAGGCCGACCAGGGCCACTTTGAGATAGTCGGCCGAGCGCAGCACGTTCATCACCTGCATGACGTCGCCATAAGGCACCGAGCGGTCGGCGCGCACGAAAACGCGCTCGTCCTTGTTGCCCGCGGTCGCGGCATCGAGGGTGGCGGCAAGCGCGCCCGGCGCCACCGGATCGTCGCCGACGACGAGGCTCAGATCGGCCTTGATGGTGAGAAAGACCGGCTTGTCCGGCCGCTGCTGCCGCTGCGTGTTGACGGCCGGCAGGTCGACCGGCACGTCGACGGTGGCAAGCGGCGCCGCCACCATGAAGACGATCAGCAGCACCAGCATCACGTCGATGAACGGCGTGACGTTGATGTCATGCACCTCGGTCAGTTCGTCGGAGCCGTGATCGAGACGGATTGCCATGGGCAAGGCTCGCTACTCGGCGGCCTCGGCCAGCGGCGTCAGCTTGGTGCGGTCGAGGTCGCGGCTGACCAGCCGCATGATTTGCGCCGACGCATCGCCGAGCAGCGCGCGGTAATGCGCGGTCGAGCGCGCCAGAACGTTGTAGATCATCACCGCCGGAATGGCGGCGATCAGGCCGAGCGCGGTGGCAAGCAGCGCTTGTGCGATGCCCGGCGCCACCACGGCAAGATTAGTCGTGTGCGCGTTGGAAATGCCGATGAAACTGTTCATGATGCCCCATACCGTGCCGAACAGGCCGACGAACGGCGCGGTCGAGCCGATGGTGGCAAGGACGCCGGTGCCGCGGGAGATTTTGCGGCTCGCCGCCAGCTCCAGGCGTTCGAGCTGCCAGGCGATGCGTTCCTTCAACCCGTCGCTGCGCAAGTTGGCGGAGAAGCGGATCTCCTGCGCCGCGGCCTGCATGAGTTGCGCCACCGGCGTGGCGCCGTTGCGGAGCGGCTCGTTGGCCTGGGCGAGGGTGGCCGCGTTGGCGAGGATGCGTAGCCCGTTGCGCACCGCGCGGCGCTGGGCGCGCAGCTCGAGCGTTTTGGCGACATACACCGTCCAGGTCACCAGCGACGCAAAGGCAAGCCCGACGATCACCGCCTTCACCACCAGGTCGGCATTCATGAACATGC
>JASHQO010000132.1 GCA_030039105.1 Xanthobacteraceae bacterium | reverse complement strand
ACCGAATCCGCCGAACAGCCCGCCGCGCAAAGGGCATCGCCGCCCGGTAATCCGCTGGCGCCCTCGACAGGCGCCGGCGCCGCGCCCGCAACCAAGAGCCCGTAACGGCCCATGCGGCGGCAGCGGCGGACGAAAATTGTTGCCACGCTCGGGCCGGCGTCTTCGGAACGCGCCGTGATCGGCCGGCTGTTCGAGGCCGGCGCCGACGTGTTTCGCATCAATATGAGCCACACCAGCCACGACAAGCTGCGCGAGCTCGTGACCACGATCCGCGCCGTCGAGGCCGGTTACAGTCGGCCGATCGGCATCCTGGTCGATCTGCAAGGGCCGAAGCTGCGGCTCGGCACCTTTGCGGACGGCGCCGCCGAGATCGAGACCGGCCAGGATTTCGTCCTCGATACCGATGCGGCGCCGGGCGACGCCAAGCGCGTGCACCTGCCGCATCCGGAAATCTTTGCCGCCATCAAGCGCGGCGACACGCTATTGATCGACGACGGCAAGCTGCGGCTGGTCGCGACCGACGTGGCAGCGGCGCGCATCGCCACCCGGGTCGAGGTCGGCGGCAAAGTGTCGAACCGCAAGGGCGTCAGCCTGCCCGACACCGTCATTCCGCTCGCGGCGCTGGCGCCGAAGGACCTCGCCGATCTCGAAGCCGCGCTCAACGCCGGCGTCGACTGGATCGCGCTGTCGTTCATCCAGCGTCCCGAAGACATCGCCGAAGCCAAGAAGATCACCCGCGGCCGCGCCGCGGTGATGGCGAAGATCGAGAAACCGCAGGCGGTAGCGCGGCTCGCGGATATTCTGGATCTTGCCGATGCGCTGATGGTGGCGCGCGGCGATCTCGGCGTCGAGATGCCGCTGGAGAAGGTTCCGGGGGTGCAGAAGGAGATGACGCGCATCTGCCGCCGCGCCGGCAAGCCGGTGGTGGTCGCAACGCAGATGCTGGAATCGATGATCGCGAGCCCGGTGCCGACCCGAGCCGAAGTGTCCGACGTCGCCACCGCCATCTTCGACGGCGCCGACGCCGTGATGCTGTCGGCCGAATCCGCGGCCGGCAAATATCCGGTCGAGGCGGTGGCGACCATGAACCGCATCGCCGAGGAAGTGGAACGCGATGGCATGTATCCGCCGTCGATCCATGTGCTGCAAACCGAACCGGAAGCGACCGGTGCCGATGCGATCGCGGCGGCGGCGCGCCAGGTGGCGGAGACGCTCGACCTCGCGGCGATCGTGTGCTGGACCTCGTCGGGCTCGACCGGCCTGCGGGTATCGCGCGAGCGGCCGAATTGTCCGATCGTGGCCATTTCGCCGATCGAGGCCGCCGGGCGAAAGCTGTCCGTGGTCTGGGGCATCCACTGCGTGATCGACGAGGACGCCCGCGACCAGGACGACATGGTCGAGCGCGCCTGCCGCCTCGCCTTCAAGGAAGGTTTCGCCAAGGCCGGCCAGCGCATTATCATCGTCGCCGGCGTGCCGCTCGGCACGCCCGGCGCGACCAATTTCATGCGCATTGCGTTCGTCGGGCCGGGGGCTGACGACGAATAAGTAGCAATGAGATGTCCCGGCTGACATTGGACGCCGCTCATTGCCGCGAAAGCGGGAACCCAGTTTTTGACGCGGGCGCTGGATTCCCGCTTTCGCGGCAAGGAGCAGAAGAAAATTTTGCAAACGCCGATGCGTGCACGCCGTGTAAGTCAGATATCCCGGCCCTCGACCTTCTCGGTCAGCGTCTTGACCACGTCGGGGATGTGCTCGAGATGCGGATCGATCGTCAGCGCCTTGCGATAGGCCTCGAGCGCGTGCTTGTCGTCGCCGATCTCCTGCAGGATCAGGCCGAGGCCGGACAGCGCGCCGAAGTGGCGCGGCTCGCGCACGAGCACCTCGCCGAGATCGGAAAGCGCGTGGCCGATGTCATCCTTCTCGTAATAGATCGTGGCGCGCTCGTTCCAGGCTTCCACGTAGTTCGGGTTGATGGCGATGACCGCGCTCAGAAGCTTGATGGCGAGATCGTAGTCCTTGTCGTCGGACGCGATCTTCACCCGGCTCATCAGCAGATTGGTGGTGTCGCTGCCGGAGATCGCCCACACCGCCCAGATGCGTTCCTCGATCGCCTTGGCGCTGTCGTCGTCCGGGGCAATCCTGAGCGCCTCGAACAGGGTGTTGAGGTCGGGGCTCGAACTGCCGCGGCCCGGTTTGGGCAGGTCGCGCGGCGGATGAGCCCACTGCTTACTCTGCGGCTGATCCGCCAAAGCCGGCGCCCACGCAGCGACGATCAGCGCCACGCCGAGCGCAGCACCTAGGGCGACAACGGGGAATCGCAATCCCATGGCCATGAATCTATCCGCTTGCCGAATTGCAACAAGCCCGAATACTGGCCAAGGCTATGCACCCAATGCGGCGCAATTGGGCAGAGCGGAAACCTAGCCCTGGCGGGCCTTAAAGCGACGCTGCGTTTTATTGATGACGTAGACGCGGCCCCGGCGCCGCACGATGCGGTTGTCGCGATGACGGCCGCGCAGCGATTTCAATGAGTTGCGGACTTTCATAGCATTATTCCTGGTGTTGCGCGGTTGATTACGGACGGGGCGCACACTTGTCAATGTCCGCCGGCCGGGCCCATCTGCCGGTGCAAATGTAGGTCAAAATGCAACGAACAAGGGCAAGCCTTGGCTGCGGCTCATTTCCGGCGTCGGCGCCAAAGGGCCGGCCTGCTTCCTGCTCGAAGCGCACGGCAAGCGCCTGATGCTCGACCTCGGCGAAGGCCCGCCGCCGGCGGTGCAAATGCGCCGCCAATATCGCCTGCCTATGAGCTCACGCCCGAGATGATGGTTAGCGCATCGTTAGCGTATGAATGCCACTGATTGCAGTTCTCGATTCTGCAACGTCCACAATACAGCGCGCGGCCCAACCGATAAGCAACTGAGCAGTAATCATTTTCTGGCATAAAACAATGACGGGGAATAAATGTCGTTTCCGACCGAGACGCTCAAGAATGAGCAAGCGGGTCCAGGCGTTCGCTCAGACCACGACCTATCTTGGCGTCGTGGTTATTTCCATTATTTGGGGCGGGATCTATTGGCTCGATCACCAACAGCGTGAACGCGACTACGAAACCGCCGTGCGCCAGGGCAGCAATCTGACGCGCCTGCTCGACCAATACATCACGAGGGTGGTCGAGGAATCCGACAGCACGCTACAGGCGATGCGTGAATCCTATCAAGAGAGCCCGACGTCTTTCGATCTTACCGCCTGGTTGGCCCGCACCCGGTCGGCAAACACACTGACCCTGAATTACGGAA
Organism: Xanthobacteraceae bacterium; assembly: GCA_030039105.1. GTDB lineage: Bacteria > Pseudomonadota > Alphaproteobacteria > Rhizobiales > Xanthobacteraceae > BOG-931. Next base: position 9,812 of record JASHQO010000132.1, on the reverse strand, counting down.
TCGCCGGAGCCGATGGATATCTCGTCCAGTCGAGCCGCGGCACTCCAGCCCAACCCGTCTATATCGGCAGCCGCGAGCATTTCAAATTCCACGTCGCCAATACCGCCGACCAGCTTTTCATTTCCGCGCCGACCGTCGGCCGCATCAGCGGCGAGCCGACCATTGAGATTACCCGCCGCATGACCAACCCCGATGGATCCTTCGCCGGCGTGGTCGCGACGTCCTTGAATCTCGAACAGCTCGAGAAGTTTTTCGGCTCGCTCGACATCGGGCCGCGCGGCGTGGTGTCTCTGGTGGGCTTCGACGGCATCGTGCGCGTCCGCGGCGGACGCGATCAAGGCGCGAGCCGCCTTGTCGGCGTTGTCGCCGCCGGCTCGCCCCTGTTTCAGCACCTTCATCAACAGCCGGAGGGCAGCTATTGGAATACCGCAGCGAGCAGCGCCAAATTCGATGGCGTCAGCCGACTGCTCTCGTACCGCGCGATCTCCGGGCTTCCACTCATTGCCCTCGTCGGCCTCAGCAGAGACAGCATTTTCCAAGAGACCGACAACACGCTGCGGACCTATATCATTGCCGGAGGCATCCTCACTGTGATCGTCCTGATCGTGGTCGTTCTGGGCGCCCGTCAAAAAGCCCGTATATCTGCCGCGACGGATGACCTGAAAAGCTCGAAGGATTCGTTTGAGCGCGCAAATCACCTGCTCAACACCGCCCTTGAAAACATGGCGCATGGCCTTTGCATGTTCGATCGCGACCAGCGACTGGTCGTCGCCAACGATCGTTATGCCAAGATGTATGCCATCTCTGCGGACAAGATTAAGCCTGGAACGACGCTCCGTGCGATTCTCGAGGAACGCGTCAAGTCGGGTGTGGCGCCGCAAGATGCCGACGAATACATCAGTACGCGCTTGGAGGAAGTCGAAAGCAGAGTTCCCTATTACAAGGAAAACCAATTGCGTGACGGACGCGTCTATGCCGTCAGTCATCAGCCGATGCCGGATGGCGGCTGGGTCGCGATCCACCAGGATATCACCGAACACAAAGCCATCGAGCGGGCGCTCGTCGAAAGCACGACGGCCTTCAGGCTATCGAACACCCGCTTTGCCGCGGCCCTGCAAAACATGTCGCAGGGTCTCTGCATGGTCGATGCCGCCCAGAAGATTCTGGTGGCCAACGAGCGTTATCGTCAGATCTACGAGCTGCCGGAACACCTGGTGCAGCCCGGGACGCCGCTCAGTCAGATCATCGAATTCCGCGTGCGGAGCGGCAACTATGACGGGACTGCGGCGCCGGACGTTGCCGCACAGCCGAACAATCCGACCGATATCGAACGGCTGGGCAACGGCCGCGTCATCCTGATACTGCGCCACGCCATGGCCGACGGCGGCTGGCTGACGACCCACGAGGACATCACGGAGCGGTGGCGCAACGAGACCCGCATCTCATATCTCGCGCATCACGACGCGCTGACCGGTCTCGCCAACCGGTCCGCCCTGGTGGAAAAGATAGAGGACGCCTGCGCCCGATGCCGCCGCTGGAGCGAGCAATTCGGCATTCTTCTGATCGATCTCGACCGGTTCAAGCAGGTCAACGACACGTTTGGCCATCCGGCGGGCGACGAACTGCTGATCGAGGTTGCCGAGCGCCTGAAGGGCGCGCTGCGCGAAACCGACGTATTGGCACGGCTCGGCGGCGACGAATTCGCAATCGTGCAGAGCAACCCCGCCGCTCACGTCGACGCAGCGGAGACTCTGGCGACGCGGATTATCGCCATGATGTCCGAGCCCTTCAGCATCGACGGCAACATCGTCAGCATCGGCGCCAGCATCGGGATTGCGCTCGCACCATCGCACGGTACTCGCGCCGAAGACCTGTTGAAGATGGCCGATCTCGCGCTCTATCAGGCCAAGGATATGGGGCGCAATCGTCACGCGATCTTTGAGCCGGCGCTGGGCCAAGCCGCCGTCGACAAGCATCGGCTTGATAGCGAGTTGCGGCACGCGCTCGAGCACGGCGAATTCGAAGTATATTTTCAACCCATCGTCGACACCAAGACTCTCGAAATCCACGGTGCGGAAGCGCTCATTCGCTGGCACCATCCTACCAAGGGCCTGATCGGCCCGGATGAATTCATTCCCTTTGCCGAAGAGACCGGCCTGATTCTGCGCATCGGTGAATGGATGATTCAGGCGGCCTGCGAACAGGCGATGCGGTGGCCGTCGTTCATGAAGGTGGCGGTCAACCTTTCCGCGGTCCAGTTGCACAGCGCCGGTCTGCTGGACTACGTAATGTGTGCGCTTGTCGAATCGGGCTTACCGCCGGAACGTCTGGAGCTCGAAGTCACCGAAACGGCGTTGATTGAATACGAGGCGGAAAGCCTGCTGCTTCTGCGCAAGCTGAAAAATCTCGGCACCACCGTGGTCCTGGACGACTTCGGCACAGGCTATTCGTCGCTCAGCCAGCTAACCATGTTCCCGTTCGACAAGATCAAAATCGATAAGTCATTCACCAGAAACATGACTACGCGCGCCGATTGCGCCGCGATCATAACCGCGGTGCTGGCGCTGGCGCGCAGCCTCGACATCCAGACCACTGCCGAAGGCGTCGAGACGACGGACCACCTGCGCATTCTTCGTGCTGCCGGTGTTTCGTCGGTCCAGGGCTACTTGATCCAGCCGCCCTGTCCTGCCTCCGAACTCAAATTCGATTCATTCCTTGACGCGAAGGTGATTGAAAATGCCGCATAACAACGCATCTCCAACGCGCGGCGCAGATTCCGCAACCCCGCAATCGTTGATCGACGAGCTCGAAGACTCGATTACGAAGCAGAATATGCGGCAGCGCGCTGCCGTCATGCGGCGCGTGACCGACCTGTTCATGGTAAGCGGCGCCGGCTTTTCCGAAGAACACATCGCCATGTTCGACGACGTCATGAGCAGGCTGGTTTCCGCCATCGATAGCTCGGCGCGCGCGGAGCTTGGCGAGCGGCTGGCGCGCTGCCCGACCGCCCCGCTCAAGACATCGCAAATTCTTGCGCTCGATGACGAGATCGCGGTCGCCGGACCCGTCTTGACGCACTCCGAACGCGTCGATCAGAAAACTCTCGTCGAAACTGCGAAGACCAAAAGCCAGGAACATCTGATCGCGATCTCGCAACGCAGCTCCATCAGCGAGGCGGTCACGGACGTCCTGGTCGAGCGCGGCAACGCTGAGGTCGTCGCCAATACCGCCGCAAATCCCGGCGCCAAATTTTCCGAATTCGGCTGCATCACTCTGGTGGCTCGGTCGCAAGAGAACAGCGAAATCGCCCGCCGGGTATGGGCCAGACCCGATATTCCCCGGCATCACCTGCTGAGCCTGTTCGCGGCCGCCTCGGAAGAGGTGCAACGGCAACTCGAGACTACCGATCGACAGAAGGCCGAGCTCTACCGCTACATGGTGGCGCAGGCGAAGAACCAGGTTCAGACGCAGATTCGGGAAGGCTCGGAAGCCTACGCGGCAGCGCGGCCTTACGTGGAGTCGCTGCACCGGGCGGGCCAGCTCAACGAGGAACGGCTGCGCGCTTTCGCCTGCGACAATAAATTCGATGAAACCACCGTCGCCTTGGCGCTGTTGAGCCAACTGTCCGTCGGCCACGTCGAACGCGCATTCGTGCACGACCAGGTGGATCATCTCCTGGTCATCGCCAAGGCAATCGGTCTTTCCTGGGAGACGACCAAGGCCATTCTGCAGATGCGCACCGTACCCGGAGGCGGCAATGGCCAGGATCTGGGGCGGCATCACGCGAGCTTCACGAAGCTGCAGCAAGCCACCGCGACGTCCGCGCTGCAATTCTATCGGCTGCGCGCCCGCGCCGAGGCCCAGCTTGAATCATTGACGTAACGGAAGATAGCTAAAGCATGATCCCGAAAAGAGCGGGATGACGATTCGACCAAAACTCATCCCGCTCTAGGGCTTCTTCGCCGCCATTTGCGCCGCCAGCGCCCGATTGGCCGCGTCGGCATCGATCAGCGGATAGGTGTCGAAATGGGCCGGGATGATGTCGGCCCACTCGTTGAGTATGCGGTGCAACGCGTCGTTGTCGGCGACGTCGAAGACCGCGACGGCGCCGCGGCCGACGCGGGCATAGACGTGCCGGCAGACGCCTTGCGCCTGATACTTGGCGATCCACGGCCAGTACGATTGCCGCCTCTGTGCCAGTTCCGACGGCCGCTCCGGCCGCGGTGTCGAGACCACGAGAAACAGCACGTCACTTCACCTGATCGCCGCGCAGCCGCGGATGGCCGATGCCGAGCGGCTTGGCGTCGAGCAGCACGATGGCGAGCCGCGCCGGCGCCTTGCCGCGGTTGACCCAGGCGTGGTTGGTGCCGCGCTGGACCATGATGTCGCCGGCGCGAAGCTTCACCGTGGAGTCGTCCATGTCCATCTCGATCTCGCCGGACAGCATCACGATGTAGTCGATGGTCTCGGTGCGGTGCATTTCCGAGGCGATGCCCGGCGCAAACTCCATGACGATGAAGCGCGAGCCGTTGGCCGGCGGCGCGGTGCCGAGAATGCGCGCTCCCATGTCCTCGGCATCGGCGCCGATCGCAATGTCCGCCGGCATCTGGTCGCTGCACCACATCAGCGTCGAGGATACGCCCTCGCGCGGCCGCTTGGTGTTGGTCGCCGGGCCATCGAGAATGACCTTGGCGACGTGGTTGCGGTCGTGACCCGTGATGACGCGACGGATCGGCTCGTTGGCCATGGATCGTCTCCGGTTTCTTATGAGAAGCGTCGCGCTCTAGGCGGGCGCGCGGACAAGATCGATGAATTCGATGACGTTGCCGTCCGGATCGCGAATGTAGGCGCTGCGGCCGACGAACACGCCTTGGCGCCGATCTTCTTCCTTGAAGATCTCGACGCCCCTGGCCGGCAGCGTCTTCAGCACGTCCGCATAGACCTCCGGAGTCACCCGGAACGCCGAATGGATTTCATGCCGGCCGGCGGCGTTCTGGGTGATCGGGTTCTCGGAATAGGTCAGATTGAAAAAGTCGGCGCCGGCCCGCATGAAGACGATGCGCTCGGTGCGGGCGATCTTGGTGAAGCCGAGAATGTCGGCATAGAATTTTTCCGAGCGATCCAGGTCCTTGACCGGGATCGTGAAGTGCAGCACGCCCTCGACCTTCGGCATTGTCATCCCATGGCATAACGGCACGCGGGCGCGACGGCGCCCGCGGCAACGTTAGCACGGATCGGGACGGCGCGGAGCCGTCATTGCGAAAGGGTCTAGGCAGAGGCGACCCGCTCGGCGACGGAACGCTCGGCGGCCTGAGGCTTTGGCTCGACGTCGGCCTCCATGTCGGAAAAGCCGGTCATCATGTCGATCAGCTTGTTCCAGCTCCGCAACAGAACGCCGAACGGGCGCGGCATGGTCTGCCGGCAGAATGCGATCTTCTTGATCTCGTGGGGGATATACCAGTTGCTGCGGGTGCCGGCGGGGAAATAGACCATGTCGCCGGGCCCAAGTCGGCGAATTTCACCCTTCTCGTTGGTGACGAAGGCTTCGCCGGAGATGACGTGGAGCGTCTCGTCGACGACGTAATTCCAGGTGAACCGGCCGGCGGTGCACGACCAGGCCATCACCGTGGACGTGCCGTCGGCCGCGACCGCCAACTTCTTCGAGCGCGCCTCGGGCTTGCCCTCGATGATCCAATGCGGGGCGATCGGGGCCGGATCGAGCTCGACGTCGGCGGGGCAGGAGAAGACGACAGACTTGGGCACGGTTTCCTCCAGGAAAATCCGGCCGCCATTAAACCGTCATAGCCGCAAACAAAGCGTAAATACGCCACGCGAAGCTGAGACGTCGCGAGCTTGGCTAGTGCGGCACGGCGTCGGCGGCCTCGCGCACGGCCGCATTGGGCCAGTCGCGCCAGGCGCGGCGCCGCACCACATTCAACGGCCGCCGCTCCGCTTTGCAGCCGCTCAGAAACTCCAGCCACTTCTCGTAGATGCCGACGGCGCATGGACGCCACGGACAGATTAGACCGAGCTCGAGGGCGCCGAACGGAAAGCTCGTGATCAGATGCTGGCGGCGATCGACCAGCGCCCGTTCCCGGAACATGGCGGCAAGCGAGACCGTTTCGCCGTCGAGATAGTTCTGCGGCAACGCCGGGTAAGTATCGCGCTCGTAGCGCAGATAGCGGCCGATGTCGCGGCGATATTCGCGCAACAGGCTGGTCGCCTCGTATTCGGGGTGGCCCTGCATGAACAGATGAAAGCTCTTGTCCTGCCGCGCGAACATGTCGACGCCGGCATCGGCCGAAAGGGTGATGATGCGATAGCCGCAATCCGCCAGCGCCCGCTCCGGCAGGTCGTTCCAGCGCGAGTGCGGCACGCGCAAGCCCGATGCCGCGTCGGCCGTCATCGGATGCGACGCCGCGGGCGCGCAATCGAAAATACCGGAGAGCTTTTCGGCAAGCGGCCGTCGCTCGACACCGTCGACATGCAGCACAGCGGCGTGCGCCGCCAGGCACGACCAGATCGTCGAGTAGGTGTTGTCGCGCGCCCAATCCACCACCTGCGCCAAGGTCGGCCAATACGCCTCGTCCTTCAGGTTTCCGGTCCGCGGCTCGGTGCCGGTGACGATCAGGCCGTCGAGATGGGCATGCCACAATTCGGCGATGTCGCGATAGCGCTCGGCCATGTCCTGTCGGGTGGTGGCGGCGCGTGGCATTGCGGGGATGGAGAACAGCAGCAGCCGCACGATCACTTTGGACGACGCGGCGCGGATCAGATCGACGAACTGCCGCTCGGTCGACTCGACCGCTGCATCGGGCATGTTGTTGATCAGCCCGACGGTGACGCAGTTGGCGGCGCGGAAGTCCTTGGTCGCGGCGGAGCGAATGGTATCCGGGAGCAGCGGCATCGGCCCGGCCTATTCGGCGGCAAGGAGCGGCGAGCGGCAGCCGTGGGCTGCGGCCAGCGCCCGGTCGAGGTCGGCGATGATGTCGTCGCTGTGCTCGATGCCGATGCTGAGCCGGATCATTTCCGGCTTGACGCCCGCTTTGGCCTGCTCGTCGGCCGACATCTGCCGGTGCGTGGTCGAGGCCGGATGGCAGGCCAGCGACTTGGCGTCGCCCATATTGACCAGCCGCTTGACCAGTTTCAGCGCGTCGTAAAAATCCTTCGCCTCGGCGAGCCCGCCATTGACGCCGAAGGTCAGCAGCGAGCAGGCGCGGCCGCCGAGATATTTTTGCGCGAGCTGATGGTACGGGTTGTCGGCGAAGCCGGTGTAGTTTACCCACGCCACCCGCGCATCCTGCCGCAGGAATTCGGCGACGCGGCGGGCGTTGTCGACGTGGCGCTCGACGCGCAGCGCCACCGTCTCGATGCCTTGCAGCAGGAGGAACGCCGACAGCGGCGGCAGCACCGCGCCGGTGGCGCGCTGATAGACGCTGCGGCAGCGCGCGATATAGGCGCGCGGGCCGAAATGCTCGGTGTAGATCAGGCCGTGATAGGACGCGTCGCGCTCGTTGAACATGGGAAAGCGCTGCGGATGCGCCGTCCAGGGGAAGCGTCCGCTATCGACGATGGCGCCGCCCAGCGTCGTGCCGTGGCCGCCCATGAACTTGGTCAGCGAATGCACCACGACGTCGGCGCCGTATTCGATCGGGCGCAGCAGGATCGGCGTCGCCACGGTGTTGTCGACGACCAGCGGCACGCCGTGGCGCCGCGCCACGGTCGCCAATGCCTCTATGTCGCAGACGTTGCCGGCCGGATTGCCGACGCTCTCGCAGAACACCGCGCGCGTGTCGTCGTCGACCAGCTTTTCGATGGCGTCGGGAGAATCGGATTCGGCGAAGCGGACTTTGATGCCCTGGCTCGGGAAGATGTGGGCGAACAGCGTGTAGGTGGTGCCGTAAAGCTGCGGCACCGAGACGATGTTGCTGCCCATCGCGCAGACGTTGAGCATCGCGTAATTGAGCGCCGCCTGCCCGGTGCTGACGCACAGCGCATCGATGCCGCCTTCCAGCGCAGCGACGCGGCGTTCCAGCACCTCGACGGTCGGGTTGCTGATACGCGAATAGCGGTAGCCGGCGACTTCAAGGTCGAACAGCGCCGCGCCGTGGTCGGCGCTGTCGAATTCGTAGGCCACGGTCTGATAGATCGGCACCGCGACGGCCTTGGTCGTCGGATCGGTGTCATAGCCGCCGTGGACGGCCACCGTTTCGCGCTTCATGTCGTCCCGCCACGCATCCCGAGATTGGCGGCATTCTAGGCGGCTTCGGTTTAGTATCCGTGGCTGCGGACATGAACTTCGTCGCCATGATGAATTCGAAGCAATAACCTTAACCGTTTCCGGCGCGTCGGGTCGGCCAGCGGCCCGCTATGATCGATACCGCCGATCGCCCAAATTCGATCCACTCTCGAAGCAAAAAATTCACCTTGTTGCGCCACCATCAGGCATGACTCTCCTGGAGACCGATCGGGCCAAGCCGCAAAGCGGCGGCAAGGACGGCGCGCTGCGCGACTGGGTACGCGCGCTCGAAGCCACTGCGCCGATCGCCGGCAATCCGCGGCGCATCCTGCCGCGGGTCATCGAGCAGATGGCGCTGGAACGCGGCGATGCCCCTGCCTTGCTCTCGGCGCGCGAGACCCTGACCTATCGCGCGCTGATCGAACGCGCCAACCGCTACGGGCGCTGGGCGCTGGCGCAAGGCTTGGGCAAAGGCGAAGCCGTCGGCCTGATCATGCCGAACCGGCCCGAATACATGGCGATCTGGCTCGGCATCACCAGCGTCGGCGGCGTGGTGTCGCTGCTCAACACGTTTTTGCACGGCGCTTCGCTGGCGCATTGCATCGACAGCGTCGCACCGAAGCACGTCATCGTCGCCGCCGAGCTGTGCAAGGACGCGCATTCCGGCCTCATGCAGCTTGCAAGCCGGCCAAAGCTGTGGTCGCACGGCAGCGACGATTTCGTCCGCATCGACCGCAACGTCGAAAAGCTCTCGGCCGCGCCCCTGACCGAGGCCGAGCGCCGCGGCGTCGCCATCGCCGACAATGCGCTGCATATCTACACGTCCGGCACCACCGGCCTGCCGAAGGCCGCCAACGTCAGTCATCAACGGCTGATGCAATGGAGCTTCTGGTTCGCCGGCCTGATGAACACCGGCCCGGCCGACCGCATGTACGACTGCCTGCCGATGTATCACAGCGTCGGCGGCGTCGTGGCCACCGGCGCGCTGTTGGCGCGCGGCGGCTCGGTGGCGATCCGCGACCGCTTTTCCGCGAGCGAATTCTGGGACGACGTGGTCGACTGGGACTGCACGCTGTTCCAGTATATCGGCGAACTGTGCCGCTACCTGGTCAAGGCGCCGGAACAGGTCCGCGAAAAACAGCACCGGCTGCGGCTCGTTTGCGGCAACGGGCTGCGCGCCGACGTCTGGGAGAAATTCCAGCGCCGCTTCGCCATTCCGCACATCCTGGAATTCTACGGCGCGACCGAAGGCAACGTCTCGCTCTACAACGTCGAGGGCAAGGTCGGCGCCGTCGGCCGCGCGCCGTCGTTCCTTGCCCATCGCTTTCCGCTGGCGCTGGTGCGGTCCGATCCGGCGACGCAGGAACCGGTGCGCGGCGCTGACGGCCGTTGCATCCGCTGCTCGACCGGCGAGGTCGGCGAGGCCATCGGCCGAATTCACGCCGGCCCATCCCACGCCACCGGCGGGTTCGAGGGCTATACCGATCCCGAAGCCTCGGAGAGGAAGATTCTGCGCGACGTGTTCGCGCGGGGCGACGCCTGGTTTCGCACCGGCGACCTGATGCGCGCCGAC
>JASHQO010000131.1 GCA_030039105.1 Xanthobacteraceae bacterium | reverse complement strand
ATCATGGACGAGATTCAACGGCGCGCCTTCATGACGGGCGCGGCCATCGGCACGCTCGCGTTCACGGTCGGCGGCGCCGGGGTGATGCTGACGCCGCGACAGGCGTACGCGGACAATGTGCCGCTGCGCACGCTCAGCCCCGAGCAGGCGGCGACGCTCGGCGCCATGGGCGAGGCGCTGGTGCCCGGCGCGCGCGAAGCCGGCGTCGTCAACTTCGTCGACCAGCAGATCTCCATCCCGGCCGAGGACGCCCTGCTGCAGGCCCGCATCCTCAATGTCCGTCCGCCGTTCGCCAATTTCTATCGCGCCGCGCTCGGCGCCATCGACGGCGCCAGCGAAACGACCAAGGGCAAGAAATTCGCCCAACTCGCCGCCGGCGAGCAGCACGACTTCATCGGCGCGATGCGCATCAACAAGATCGAAGGCTGGCAGGGCCCGCCGGGGCCGTTCGTCTTTGGCGTGCTGCGCAGCGACGCCGTCGATGTCGTCTACGGCACCATGGAGGGCTACGCCATGCTCGGCGTGCCTTACATGCCGCACATCGCACCGACGCAGAAGTGGTGAGGAGAGCGCGTCATGGCAGGGGAAAAAGTCGATGCGGTGGTGGTCGGCTCCGGCGCCTCGGGCTCGGTGTATGCTTCGATCCTGGCCAAAGCCGGCAAGAAGGTCGTCGTCCTCGACAACGGGCCCGAGCGGCAGCTCTCTGATCTCATCAGTTCCGACATATGGGGCCGGCGGCTGAAACCTGCCGGCGGCCCGATCCTGCTCGGCGGCAAGCATCCATTCGCCTACGGCAATCAGAGCGCTTACGCGGTTGGCGGCGCGGCGCTGCATTATTTCGCGCAATTCCCGCGCTATCTGCCGACCGACTTCAAGATGAAGAGCGAGCACAATCGCGGCCACGACTGGCCCATCGCCTACGAAGACGTGGCGCCCTACTACGACAAGGTGGCGGCCGATATCGGCGTCTCCGGCGACGCCAAGGCGGAAGAGAAATGGCGGCCGGCCGGCATGCCCTATCCGATGCCGCCGATGAAGGTGTTCCCGGCCGGCGAGGTCTGGCTCAAGGGCGCCAAGGCCAACGACATCACGCTGGTGCCGATGGCGAACGGCATGAATTCGACGGCGTTCAAGGGCCGCGCCGCCTGCATCTATGACGGCTGGTGCGCGGTCGGCTGCCCGATCGGGGCGCTGGCCAATCCGGTGGTCACCTATCTTGGCGAGGCGCGCAAAGCCGGCGCCGAGGTGCGTGCGTTGAGCAACGTCACGCGCGTCCTCACCAACGCCGACGGCACCCGCGCCATCGGCGTCGAATATTACGACGCCAGGAAGGAGCGCCAGGTGCAGGAGGCGAGCGTCGTCATTCTCGCCGCCTGGTCGGCGCAAAACCCGCGCATCCTGCTCAATTCCGCGACCGACAAGCACCCCAAGGGGCTCGCCAACTCAAACGAGCTGGTCGGCAAGTTCATGATGACCCATCACATCGCCGGCACCTGGGCGCTGTTCGATGAGGACATCGCCCCGCACATGGGGACCGTCGGCGCTCAGTTCATGTCGTACGACCGCTACGCCAAGACCAGCTACCCGAACGCGTTCGGCTCCTCCTTCATTTCCGCCGGCGCCTCGCACAAGACCAGCGACTACGCGCAGGCGCGCGGCGATCTGTTCGGCGCCGAATTTGCCGCCTACATGAAGCGCGCCGCCCGCGGCCTCACTCATCTGACGATCTTCGGCGAGGAGGTGCCGCAACTGGAAAACCGCGTCGAGCTCGTCAGCGACAAGGACGAATACGGCCTGCCGATGGCGCGGCTGGTCCACAGCTTCGACGAGGATGCGGTGGCGCTGTGGAACGCCAATTTCGACCAGGGCATGAAGATCGCCAAGGCGACCGACGCCAGGGAATCGTGGCCCGGCAAGGGCCCGGTGATGCCGACCAGCCATCTGCACGGCGGCGCCGTCATGGGCACGGACTCGTCGAACTCCGTCACCAACAGCTACGGCCAGACCCACGAAATCGGCAACTTGTGGATGGCCGGCCCCTGCATCTTTCCTACTGAAGGCGCGTCGAACCCGACCTACACGATCTTCGCCGTGGCGCTGCGCGGCGCGGAGCAATTGGCGAAGACGTGGGGGACCGTCGCGGGTCGTTCGTAAAATCCCGCAGGGCTTTGTCGGCGATGAGACTCTGAATGGTATCGATAGCCGTGAGGATGTGAACAACTCGGTCGGCGAGGGACGGAGGCATTCCTAGAATACCTTTATGAGATCATCGGCTATCCGTCGCGCAAATCTCGGCTCGATCGAGCGCCGCATTTCGGCTTGAGTTTCCAGGCCCCTTGCTTTCTTAGTGATGCGTTGGACATCAACGAGAGCGAGCCCAAAGAATTTCGTGTCATCGACGTCGATCAGTATGTCGAGGTCGCTCTCTTGCAGGGCGTCGCCACGGGCCCGCGATCCGAAAATGGCAAGCCCCGTCACGCCCTCGGCGCGCAACGCCGGGGCGATCTCTTTGAGCTTGGCGATGATCTCGTCGCGGTCCTTTACTCCGCCGCCGCCTGCGCGTGCCCGAGCCGCTTGTTGAGCGTGTGCAGCAGCGCCTCGGCGGCTTCGGCGATCACGGTGCCGGGCGGGAAGATCGCTTCGGCGCCGGCTTTTTTCAGCGCGTCGTAGTCCTGCGGCGGCACCACGCCGCCGACCACGATCATGATATCGCCGCGGCCTTGCTTGGTCAGCTCGGCTTTGAGCTCCGGCACCAGGGTCAAGTGCGCGGCGGCGAGCGAGGACACGCCCAGAATATGCACGTCGTTCTCGACCGCCTGGCGCGCGGCTTCGGCGGGCGTCGCGAACAGCGCGCCGATGTCGACGTCGAAGCCGAGGTCGGCGAACGCGGTGGCGATCACCTTCTGGCCGCGGTCGTGGCCGTCCTGGCCGATCTTGGCGACCAGGATGCGCGGGCGGCGGCCTTCGTCGTCCTCGAATTGGGCGACGAGCTTTTGCACCCGCTCGATGGCGTCCGCCATGCCGACCTCCCGTCGGTAGATGCCGGAGATGGCCTTGATCTCCGCCTGGTGGCGCCCGAACACTTGTTCGAGCGCCAGCGAAATCTCGCCGACCGTGGCCTTGGCGCGCGCCGCGTCGATGGCGAGTGCGAGCAGGTTGGCATTGCCGCCGGCGGCACCGCGAGTCAGCGAAGCCAGCGCCTCGGCGACCGCCTTCGGATCGCGGTCGCGCTTGAGCCGGGCAAGCTTATCGACCTGCAATTGCCGCACCGCGGCGTTGTCGACCTTGAGCACGTCGATCGGCGCTTCGGTCTGCGGCCGGTATTTGTTGACGCCGATCACGGCTTGCGCGCCGGCGTCGATACGCGCCTGGGTGCGGGCGGCGGCTTCCTCGATGCGCAGCTTGGGCAGGCCGGTTTCGATCGCCCGCGTCATGCCGCCGAGCTGTTCCACCTCTCGGATATGGGCGAAGGCCTTGTCGGCCAGATCGTGGGTCAGCCGTTCGACATAGAACGAGCCGCCCCACGGGTCGATGACGCGGGTGGTGCCGCTCTCGCGCGCCAGCACGATCTGCGTATTCCGCGCGATGCGCGCGGAAAAATCCGTCGGCAGCGCCAACGCTTCGTCGAGCGCATTGGTGTGCAGCGACTGCGTTGCGCCTTGGGTCGCGGCCATGGCTTCGATCGCGGTGCGCGCCACGTTGTTGAACACGTCCTGGGCGGCGAGCGACCAGCCCGAGGTCTGGCAGTGGGTGCGCAGCGACAGCGAGCGTTCGTCCTTTGGCGCGAACGGCTGCATCAGCTCGGCCCAGATCAGCCGCGCGGCGCGCAGCTTCGCCACCTCCATGAAATAATTCATGCCGATGCCGAAGAAGAACGACAGCCGCGGCGCGAAGCGGTCGATGGCGAGGTTGGCGGCCAGGCCGGCGCGCACGTATTCGACGCCGTCGGCCAAGGTGTAGGCGAGCTCGAGGTCGGCGGTCGCACCGGCTTCCTGCATGTGATAGCCGGAGATGGAGATCGAATTGAACTTCGGCATATGCGCCGAGGTGTAGGAGAAAATGTCGGAGATGATGCGCAGCGACGGTTTCGGCGGATAGATATAGGTGTTGCGCACCATGAATTCTTTGAGAATGTCGTTCTGAATGGTGCCGGCGAGTTTTTCGTGCGGCACGCCCTGTTCCTCCGCCGCGACGATGTAGAGCGCCAGCACCGGCAGCACCGCGCCGTTCATGGTCATCGACACCGACATCTGGTCGAGCGGGATGCCGGCGAACAGCGTGCGCATGTCGTAGATCGAATCGATCGCGACGCCCGCCATGCCGACGTCGCCGGAGACGCGCGGGTGGTCGGAGTCGTAGCCGCGGTGGGTGGCGAGATCGAAGGCGATGGAGAGGCCCTTTTGTCCGGCGGCGAGATTGCGCCGGTAGAAGGCGTTGGAATCTTCCGCCGTTGAGAAGCCGGCATATTGCCGGATGGTCCACGGCTGCGTGACGTACATGGTCGGGTAGGGGCCGCGCAGGAACGGCGCGATGCCCGGGAAGCCGTCGATGGCGTCGATGCCGGCGAGGTCGGCGGCGGCGTAGCTGCCCTTGACCGAAATGCCTTCCGGCGTGAGCCAGGGCACGGCCGTTGCCGCGCTTGCGGCGGCAAAGTCGATCCGACTGAAATCCGGGATTTGGCTCATCGCTTCTGATCCTAGAGGAGCCCGGCGGTATTGGCCTAAGTCTATCACGCACTGCAACAAAATGCGACCGGAAAGGCCTTAAGCCGGCTTCAGCCGGCCAAGACCTGATACGCGGCGCGCAAGGTTGCCAGCGCATCGCAGCCGGCATGGATGAAGGTGCCGATGCCGGCCTTGCGCAGCGCCTGTTCAAGCGCGCCGGCGCGGCCGGCAAGATAAATGTGCCGCGCTCCGGCCGCTTTGAGCGCTACCGCAGTGGCTTCGGCTTCGCCGGCATAGGTCTCGTCGGCGCCGCACAAGCAGGCGAGTTTGGCGCCCGATGCGGCAAAAGCGGCGAGCGTCGTGCCTTCGCGCTCGACCGCCGCGATGCCACCGGCCTCGAAAAAATTCTTGGCGAAGTTGGCGCGGCCGCCATAGTCGGCAAGCTTGCCGAGGGTGGCGAGAAAGATTCTTGGCCGCGCGCCGGTTTGCGCCAGAATTCTGTCGGAGGCGTCGCGGAGTTGCTCGAATGGCTCGGCGAGGCGGATGCGCGGCAGCGCCGCGGCTTTGATGGTCGCCGCGCGATCTTGCGGCGGCGTGACCGGCGCGACGTCGAGCACGGCGGGCACTACCTCGTTGATGTCGGGATATTCGTTGGTGCCGGTCAAAATATCGGTGCGCCGCGCGATTGCATTTTCGCGCTCGGCACGCACCGCGGCCACGTCTTGCTGGATCAGGCCGCGCTCCAACGCGGCCCAGGCGCCGCCGGCGTCCTCGATCTGCTGGAACGCCGACCACGCCGCATGGCACATCTGCCCGGTGATCGCCTCCAGCGCGCCGGCGCCGGCGGCCGGATCGGCGACACGGGCGAGGTTCGATTCTTCGAGCAGCACCAGTTGGGTGTTGCGAGCGATGCGGCGCGCGAAAGCGTCCGGCAGGCCGAGCGGTGCGGTGTGCGGCAGCGCGGTGATGGCGTCGGCGCCGCCGAGGCCGGCGGCAGCCACCGCGATCGTGGTGCGCAGCATGTTCACGTAAGGATCGCGCTTGGTCATGGTGCGCCAGGCGGTTTCGGCGGCGACGAGCGCGGGCTTCGGCGTGAGCCCGCACGCCTGCTCGACGCGCGCCCAGAGTTTGCGCGCGGCGCGGAATTTCGCCATGGTCAAGAACTGGTCAGCGTCGGCCGACAGCCGGAAATAGATGGCGTCGCGGGCTGCCGCAAGCGCCATGCCGCCCGCTTCGAGGGCGCGCAGATAAGCGATGGCGCTGGCGAGGGCGAAGGCGAGCTCCTGCGCCTGCGAGCCGCCGGCATTGTGAACGATGCGGCCGTCGGCGACCGCGAACCGGCCGCGAAAATTGTCGCCGGCAAGTTCGCCGATCATGGTCGCGAAAGCGGGCGCCAGCGCGTTCCAGGATTTGGCGCTACCGCCGGTCGCGGCAAAGCCGCCGATGGGATCGATGCCCCAGCGCAGGTCGACCTGCGCCGGATCGATGCCGCGGCTTTTCACCAGCGCAGCGAGATCGCGGACCGCATGCCGCGTCGGCGGCGATAGATTGAGGTCGACGGCAATGCCGGCATCGAGTTTCACGCCATCGAGCGTGCGTGCCAGAGTCGCCGCCGACGGATCAAGGCCAAAACCGTTGGCGCTGATCGAGCCGGCGAAAACCAGCACCAAGCCGGTCCCGCCATTCTCCAGATCGTCGAGGATTTGGGCATTGGCGGCGGCCGGATCGGGATGATCGACGCGCTGCATGATGGTCCATGCCGCGCCCGGCGGCCGGCCGGCGATGGCTGCGGCCTCGGTCGCGCGCCGGTAGAGCGGCTCAATGGTCAGGCCGTCGTGGGTGCGGCTCTCGAGCGTGGCGAACGGCGCGCCCTTGAGCGCCTTGTCGACCAGACCGCGCCACGCCTGCTCCGTCGCCGGGGCAAATGCGGCAGTCGGCTTTGGGTCTTGCGGCTCGGTCATCGCTGCAAATTGCCATGCCGGCGCCCGCCGGCCAACCAGCCCCGCCGTGCCAGCCGTGGGCCGGCTATCGGAGCCTTTCGATGCCGGTTGTGTCCAGCCGTGCCAGCGCCTCGCGCACGCGATTGCCGCCGATGGGCCTGTCGGCGGCAATCTCGGCGAGCGGCACCAAGACGAAAGCGCGC
>JASHQO010000130.1 GCA_030039105.1 Xanthobacteraceae bacterium | reverse complement strand
AGATCTTTCAGCGCGAGGCCGAAGCGGATGAGGTCACGCGCGAAGTGCTGCTGGCGGTGCGCCGTACCTTCATTACGCCGTTCGACCGCGGCGACATCCAGGATCTTATCAGTTCGATGGATGACGCCATCGACCAGATGAACAAGACGGCGAAAACCATCGTGCTGTTCGAGGTCCAGGCCTTCGAACCGCAGATGCGGCAGATGAGCGACATCATCCTGCAGGTCGCCAAGCTGGTGCTTGAGGCCGCCCCGCTACTTGGCGCGATCGGCACCAATGCCGGCCGCCTCAACACGCTGACGACAAAGATCATCATGCTCGAGGAGGAGGCGGACGAGGTCTGCAATCGGGGCATCAAGGCGCTCTATCTCGCCAACCGCCAGGCCACCGAGCCGAACAACGCCATGCGGTTCGTGATCGGCTCCGAGCTGTACGACCATCTGGAAAAAGTCGTCGACCGCTTCGAGGACGTTGCCAACGAGATCAACTCGATCGTCGTCGATCAGCTCTGACACCTGTCACGCCATGACCGCCGCACTGAGCCTGCCTGCGTTGATCGGCATGATCGCAGTGGCGCTTGCCTTCGACTTTCTCAACGGCCTGCACGACACCGCGAACTCGATAGCGACGCTGGTCTCGACCCGCATGCTGCGGCCGCGCTACGCCGTCATCTGGGCGGCATGCTTCAATTTCATCGCCTTTCTCGTGTTCGGCGTCCACGTCGCCCGCACCATCGGAGTCGGCATCGTCTCCGCCGACGTCATGGATACGCACGTGATCTTCGGCGCGCTGATGGGCGCCATCTTCTGGAACCTGATCACCTGGTGGGCCGGCATTCCGTCGAGCAGCTCGCACGCGCTGATCGGCGGCCTGGTCGGCGCCGGCACGGTCAAAGCCGGCGTCGGCTCCATCGTCTGGCCGGGTCTGATCACGACCGGCGCCTTCATGGTGCTGTCGCCGCTGTTGGGGTTTCTTCTCGCCCTGCTGCTGGTGCTGGCGGTGTCGTGGGCGTTCGTGCGCGCCAATCCGCGAGCGGTGGAGCCGACGTTCCAGTGGCTGCAGTTTGCCGCCGCTTCGCTCATCTCGCTCGGCCACGGCGGCAACGACGCCCAGAAGACCATGGGCATCATCGCGGTGCTGCTGTTCTCGCAAGGTTATCTCGGCGGCGAGTTCTACGTGCCGTTCTGGGTGGTGCTCGTCTGCCAGGCCACGATCGGGCTCGGCACTTTCATCGGCGGCTGGCGGATCGTGCGCACGGTCGGCTCGAAGATCACCCGGATAACTCCGGTCCAGGGCTTTTGCGCCTCGGCGGGCGGCGCCATCATGCTCTTTGCCGCGACCTTCCTGGGCATACCGGTCTCGACCACGCATACGGTGACGGGCGCCGTGATCGGCGTCGGCGCCGCCCGCAAGGCTTCGGCGGTGCGCTGGAACGTTGCCGGCAACATCGTGATCGCCTGGATCGTCACGCTGCCGGCTTCGGCGCTGATGGCGGCGCTGTGCTATCTGCTGTCGAAGGCGTTCGGCTAGATGCCGTCAATGGATTTTCAACACCCCGCACCCTAAGATGCGGCCCTCCCCTCCGCTCCCGGGATCGAATTCGGCGGCTCCTCCGATTACTGCAAGATGCAACGCGGCCCACGACGACCAACCATCGAGCTCGGCATGAAGGTGTCGGTCCGGCGCAGCGGCCGCGATCGCATCGGCGTCGTCACCGGCCTCGCCGGCGACTACGTGTTGGTGCGCTGGACGCAGTCCGACCTCGCCGAGACCGAGGAATATCAGGCCCATCGCGACGACGTGACGCCGCTGGCCGGATGGCTGTGAAGCGGCGCCGCCTTACTGCAACGCCGCGCTCCGCAACTGCGCTCAGGACGGCTGCCGCGGCGCCGGTAGCAATTCGGCGGCCGAAGCCGTCTCGCCTTCCTTGAGGCGATTGGGCTGCAGCTCGCCGGCCGCCTCCAGCACCGGATAGGCCACCGAGCAGATGTGCGAGTGGATGCGCTTCAGGTCGCGCAGCACGTCGAGATGCAACGAGGTCGTTTCGATGCTCTCGGGCCGGCCCTCGCGCAGCCGCGCCAAATGGCTGTCGGCGGAGCCGAGCTCGGCATTGCGCAGTCGGGTCTTTTCCTCGATCAAGGTCCGGGCGGTGCGGACGTCCTGATTGATGAAAACGCTGAAGGCGAATTTCAGATTTTCCAGGGTGCGCTTGTGGAACGCTTCGAGCTCGGCAGCGCCCTCCTTGGAGAACTCGTATCTGTGCTTGATCTTCTTGGCGGCGAGCTCCATCAGGTTCTTGTCGATGATATCGCCGATATGCTCGAGATTGATGGCGAAGGCAATGATCTCCATGGCGCGCGCGCCTTCGCGCTCGTCGAGGCTTTCGCGGGTCAGCTTGGTGACGTAGAGCTTGATCGCTTCGTCGAGGCGGTCGACGACGTTGTCCATGTGCGAGACTTCGGCGACAAGCTTACGGTCGTTGTTCAAGAGCGCCGCCATCGCCTGTTTCAGCATGGCTTCGATCACGTCGCCCATGTGCAGGGTCTCTCGCGCCGCGCAGGCCAGCGCCACCGAGGGCGTTTGGATCGCCGCCTCGTCGAGGTAGAGCGGCATCGACGGGTCGGCCTGTTTTGCCGGGTCGGGCAACAGCCGCACCAACAGCGCCGCCACGCCGTCGAGCAGAAACACGAAGACCAGCGCCGAAACGACGTTGAAGGCGGTGTGAAAATCGGCCGCCATGCGGGCCGCGTTCGGATCGAACCGCGTGAAGACCTCGGCGATCGGCCGCAGGAACGGCAGCACCACCACGACGCCGACCAGGCGATTGAGCATGTTGCCGAGCGGCAAGCGCCGGCTGGCGAGGCTCGACCGGCTGCCCTCCACCAACGGGTTGATGGCGCTGCCGAGATTGGCGCCGAGCACCAGCGCCAGCGCCGCCAGCGGAGTGACGAAGTGCGAGTACGCGAGCGACATGACGAGCAGCACCGCGGCGGCGCTGGAGTGGGCGGCCCAGGTCAGGGCGGCGGCGAACAATACGCACAGCACCGGCTCGCCGGTGATCGCCTCCAGCACCACGCGCACGCCGGGAGCGTTCTCCGCCGGCGCCAGCGTATCGATCAGGATGTGCAGCGCGAGCAGCATCAGGCCGAGGCCGATTGCCACGCGGCCGAGGTCGCGCGTTACGGTGCGGCCGCCGACATTGAAGGCGACCAAGCCGACCAGGAACAGGATGGGCGCGACGGCGGCGACGTCGAACGACAGCGCCTGCACGATCAGCGTCGTGCCGATATTGGCGCCGAGCATCACCGCCAGCCCGGGCACCAGCGCGACCAGGCCGCGCGCGGCGAACGAGGTCATGAGCAGGCCGGTCGCCGTGCTGCTCTGCAGCAGCGCGGTGACGCCGATGCCGGCCAGCAGCGCCAGGAATCTGTTGCGCAGGGCCGTGCTGAGCACGCGCCGCAGCTCGGAGCCGAACGCGCGCATGATGCCGCTGCGGACCATGTGCAGGCCCCACAGCAGCAGCGCGACACCGCCCATGAGATCGAGAAGGACAATGCTTCCCATCGGCACCTGGTCCTTGCAATGTGCCCGTCGCAGGCAGCCGGGCCGGCAGCACCGGCGCGGCCGACCCAAACCTTGACTAAATAGTGCCAAGGGCGAGTCGGTTCCACCCCAAATGGTGCCGCTGCAGCGGTAGTGCGACGGCGTGGCCGCGCGCCGTCCGCCGCCGCCGGCTATAGTGGCGCAATCGGCTTTACCAAGGAGAACGACGTGCGCCGGCACCTTCGCGCTTTGCTCGCCCCGCTCGCAGGCCGCGTGGCCCCAGTCGTGGCCCCAGTCGTGGCCCCAGTCGCGGCCCTGGTTGTGGCCCTCCTAGTCGCCGCCATGGCGCCGGCGGCGGCCGACACCTGGCCGACCCGGCCGGTCAAATTCATCGTGACGCTCGGCGCCGGTAGCGGCGCCGACATCGGCGCGCGGCTGTTCGCCGACCGGCTCGGCCAGCGCTGGGGCCAGCCGGTGATCGTCGAGAATCGACCCGGCGGCGACGCGCTGGTCGCCATCAATGCCTTCGTCAACGCCCACGACGATCACGTGCTGCTGTTCGCGCCGTCGGGATCGTTCACCGCGCATCCCTACCTGCACGACAATCTGCCCTACAAGCCAAGCGACCTCGTGCCGATCGTCCGCGTCTCCAACACCATCATCGTCGTGACCGTGCCCGCGGACCTCCACCTCGACACGATGGCGCAACTGGTAGCGCGCGCCCGCGCCGAGCCGGGCAAGCTCAACTGGGCCGGCGTCACCGGCACCAACGATTTCGTCATTGCCGGCTGGCTGCAGAAGGACGGTCTCGACATGACCAAGGTGCCGTATCGCAATCCCGTCGATGCGGCCAAGGACCTCGGCGAAAATCGCGTGCAGGTCTATCTGCCAGCGCTGGCGATCGTGCGGCCGCAGGTCGAGTCCGGCAAAGCCAGGCTGCTGGCGGTGACCAACACGTCGCGCGCGCCGACCGAGCCCGACGTTCCGACCGTGGTCGAAGCCGGCGAACCGGCGCTGTCGCTCGACGGCCTGGTCGGCCTGTTCGGCCCGAGCGGCATGCCGCTGCCGCTGCGCGAGCGGATCGCCGCGGACGTTCGCGCCGTCGCCGACGCGACCATCCACGACCGGCTGACGCAAACCGGGCAGATCATGAACATCGGCGGACCGGACGAATTCGCCCGGTCGATCGAGGAGCAGCGCGCCAAGATCGTCGGCATCGCCAAGGAGCTCGGCATTCAGCCGATGCCGGGGAATTGACGGCGATGCGTCGCGCTGAGAATGCGCACATCCAGCTCCAGGCGGCGATCATGGGCGGCGCAATTCCGCTGAGCGGCCCGCGCTGGCGTCGGTCAGCGTGCGCGCCGGCATCCGGCTTGGCGAGATACCCGTAGAGCGGTCCGCTGAATTGTTGTCCCCTGCTCATGAGCCGAGCGGGGCCATGCGAGCCGGCGGCGGTCAATCAGGCCAAAACGCCCCGGCAACTACGTCGTCGCCGCCGCGGGCACGATCATGCGGTCCCGCCGGCGGGTCGGGCCGCCGGCCAAAATCTGCACGATGCCGGCGGTGAAGCCGACCAGCGTGCCGATCTGCCACGCCGGATCGTAGGAGCCGGTCAGGTCGAAGATCAGTCCGCCGCCCCAGGCGCCCAGCGACGAGCCGAGCTGGTGCACCACGAAGGACACGCCGAGCAGCGTCGCCATGTAGCGGGTGCCGAAAATCTCGGCGACCAGGCCGCCGATCAGCGGCGCCAGGCCCGGCCACCACAGCATGCCCATGGCGGCGGCGAATATCAGCGTGCTCGTCGGCGTCGGTGGCATCATGAAATAGACGGCGAACACCAGCGCGCGCAGGATGTAGAGCAGACCAAGGATGATGTGCTTCGGATATTTGCTGCCGAGCCAGCCGGTGGTCAGCGAGCCGATGGCGCTGACGCCGCCGATCACGGCCAGCGCTTCCGCGCTCAGCATCGGGTCCTGGCCGCAGATCGCGAGATAGGCCGGCAGGTGCGTGGTCAGGAAAATGAGATTGAGACCGCAGACGAAGTAGGCGCCCGACATCACCAGGAACGGCCGGTTGCGCATGGCCTGGCCGAGCACGTCGCGCATCGAGGCCGCTGCCGTGCCCTGCCCCGGAATGCGGTCGGCGCCGCCGGCCCAATACGCCGCGGGCAGCATCGCCACCGCCAGCACCGTGAAGAACAGCATGCCGATCTGCCACGGCTCGCGCGCCAGCAGGGCCTGGGTGGCGAGCGGCACCACCAGCGTGCCGAGCGAGCCGGCGGCGGAGACGACACCGAGCATCTTGCTGCGCCGCTCCGGCGTAACCGCACGCACGCATGCGGTCATGGCGAGCGACGTCGCGGTGCACGACAGCGCCACGCCGACCAGGGCGCCGGAGACGATCAGCGCCAGCGCACCTTGCGCCGCAGCCATGATGCCGAGACCGACAACGTAGATCGCCGCACCCGCGATCATGGTGATGCGCAGGCCGAAGCGGTCGGCGATGGCGCCGACCAGTGCTTGCGACAGGCCCCAGACGATGTTCTGGATCGCCAGCGCCAGCGTGAAATCGCCCGCGGTCACGCCGATATCGCGGGTCAACGGCGACAGAAACAGGCCAAAGCTCTGGCGGATGCCCATGCCGAGCGTGAGCAGCAGCGCCGTGCCGAGCAGAATCAGCCGGGCCTGGCTGCTGTTCGGAGCAATCGTTCGCGACATCCCGGCGGCGGTCCTCGCGGCTGATTCAGGGCGACACTCTAGCTGACTGCGCGAGCCAGGCGTCCATCATGGCTGCATGGCTGCCCGTCCGGCGTCGTCAGCCGATCATCGGCTTTGCCAATCGCGCGATCGTTCGCGCCGACCGCGATCACTGCGGCAGGTAGGCTTCGGTATAGAGCTTCGTCATGTCGGGCTCGTCCTCGGTGAGCTTCATCTCGACGAAGGACCGGCGCAAAACCGCCATCGCCTCCGGCTCGAACCGGCAATCCTTGGTGTGCATGCCGATGGTCAGATCGTATTCCCGCGACATTATGCTTTCGCTGAAATGATTGATGCCGGCCGTGATCTTCACCGTCTCGGCCTTGTGCGCCCGCATGTAGCCGACGGTCTCGATCCAGCCGGCGAGGAAGGCGCGGATGGCGTCGGGATTGCTCGCGATCAACCGGTTCGAGGCATAGAGCGCGCCGGATGCGACGTTGCCCTCGAAGGTCGAGACCGGCGCGATCAGCCGCCCTTCCTTGGCTTCCTCGAAGGCAAGGAACTGCGAGGTGTTGCCGATCGCGGCATCGACCAGATGAGCGCGCAGCGCCGCGCTCGCCGGCGCGGTGCCGCCGCCGATCGCGACCGTCTTCACGCCGGCGTCGCCCCAGCCGAACTTGCGCGCCAGTTGATGCCCCGACCAGTCGCTGAACGAGCCGGCGCTCGAGACGCCGATGACTTTGCCTTTCAGATCCTCGAGTTTTTGGACCGGCGAATCCCAAGGCACGCCGACGCTGAGGAACGGCGCCGGCCCGGTGCTCTGGCACACCGCCAGCATGGGCGCGCCTTTGGCGATGAAGGCCATCTCGGTGCCGGCGCCGTCGCCGATATCGATGCTGCCGGCGACCAGGCCCTGCACCATCCGGCTGCCGCCGCCGAAGTCGACGATCTTCAGATCGAGCCCGTGCTTTTTGAAGATGCCGAGCTCGTCGCCGATATTGACGGGAATGATCGCATCCGAGGTCGGCGATGCCTTGCCGACGGTCAGCGTCGTATCGGCGCCAGCCGGCGCGGATGCCGCGGCAGCGAAGCTCAGTGCGACCGCGGCGATGCCCGCCCGGACGACGCGTCGAAGCGATGCCAGCATAACTGCCTCCCTTTGCCAGGCGTGCTTTGCGCGGCGCGCGCGCCATGAATCTACTATACGATGCGGCCGCCGCGGCATAGCAAAGTGACCGGGAGGACGCATTGGCCGATCTGCAGCTCAGTCTCGCCATCACCAGCAATCCGCGCACCTGGCCGATCGTCGACGGGCGCGTCAACGTCGACGGCGTCGATTTCGCCAAGACGGTGCTGGGCCCGGCGGAAATGTTCTGGCGACAGCTCAGCTTCGCCGAGTTCGACGTTTCCGAAATGTCGATGTCGGAGCTGATGATGATAAGGAGCCGTGGCGACGACCGCTTCGTCGGCGTCCCGGTGTTCACCACGCGGCGCTTCTATCACGCCGGCATGCTGGTGCGGAAAGCCGCCAGGATCGAAAGCCCGGCCGATCTCAAAGGCAAGCGCGTCGGCGTGCCGGAATACGTGCAGACCGCGGCGCTGTGGACCCGCGGCGTTCTCGAAAACGAGTTCGGCATCGCGCCCAAGGACATGACCTTTTTCATGGAACGGCTGCCGGCGCGCAGCCATGCCGGCGCCATCGGATTTACGGCGCCGCCGGGAGTCACCATCAACCAGATTCCGGCGGAGCAAAGCATCGCCTCCATGCTGCTGGCAGGCGAGCTCGACGCCTGCATGGCCTTTAACCGCAATCCCGGCCTCATCGACCGCAGCGACGTCGATCTCGCCAATCACCCCGACATCAAGCCGCTGTTCAGCGATCCCGGCGCCGAAGGCCAACGCTACTACGCCAAAAGTGGCATCTATCCGATCAATCACGGCATGGTCGTCAAACGCGCGGTGTTCGAGCGCCATCCCTGGGTGGTGATCAACATCCTCAAGGCGTTCGGACGGGCCAACGACATCGCCGAGGCCGAACGGCGCGAGCATGTCGCCTATCATCTGGAAACCGGACTGGTCGCGGCGGATTATCGCAAGCCGCTGGCGACGCGGCTCATCCATTACGGGCTCAAAGCCAATCGCGCGACGCTCGAAACGGCGGCAAAATATTCCAACCAACAGGGCCTGACGCCGCGCGTCATGACAATGGCCGAGCTGTTCGCGGCCAACGCGCTGGAATCGTAACGATGCGCTTCGGCCCGACAATCGCGACGGCATTGGCGGCCGCCGCGCGCTACGCCGCGATCACAGCCCGAGATACGCCTTGCGAATCTCCGGCTTGGCCGACAGCTCGGCCGGCAGGCCTTCCATGAAGATGCGGCCTTCGGCGACGACGTAGGCATAGTCGCTCAAGGCCAGGGCCAGATGCACGTTCTGCTCGACCAATAAAATCGTGAGGCCGTCATCCTTGAGCTGCTTGAGCGTGGTGAGAAGCTGATAGACCACGACCGGAGCGAGGCCGAGCGACAGCTCATCGATAATCAATATTTCCGGATCCGACATCAGGCCGCGGGCGATGGCGACCATCTGCTGCTCGCCGCCCGACAGCGTGCCGGCCTTTTGGCGCTGCCGCTCGGCAAGGCGCGGGAACAGGCCGAACACCTGGTCGCGGCGTTCGGCGTAGGGCCGCTTGGCGTGCTTGGAGAAGGCGCCGAGCTCGATATTTTCCGCAACCGTGAGCGCGCTGAATAGCTGCCGGCCCTCGGGCACCAGCGCCAGGCCGCGCGACGCCTTGACGTGGGTCGGCAGCCGCGTGACGTCGCGGCCGTCGAACAGCACCTTGCCGCGCCATGGCGCGATCGAGCCGGCGACCGCGCGCAACGTCGTCGTTTTGCCGACGCCGTTGGCGCCGACGATGGCGGTGAGCTTGCCGCGGTGCGCCTTCAGCGACAGTCCCCACAGCACCTGCACCTCGCCGTAGCCGGCTTCCAGATCGGTGATCTCGAGCTGCACGTCATCCATGAGCTAGCCGCTCCCGTGCAAGGCGGCGGCGAGCTTTGGATCGCCGAGATAGGCTTCGATCACCTGCGGGTTTTGCGCCACGTCGGCGGGCAGGCCTTCGGCGAGCTTTTCGCCGTAATTGAGCACGACGATGCGGTCCGACAGGCTCATGATCGCCTGCATCAGGTGCTCGATGATCAGGATGGTCATGCCACGCTCGCGGATGCGGCGGATGATGCCGATCATGTGCTCGACCTCGGTCGGATTAAGTCCGGCCAGCACCTCGTCGAGCAACAGCAGCAACGGCCGCGCCGAAAGCGCGCGCGCCAGCTCGAGCCGCTTCTTGCCGGCAATCGTGAGCGACGCCGCCAGCATCCCGATGCGGTCGTCGAGCCCGACCATGGTGATCGCGTCGCGCGCCGCCTCGTGCGCCCGGCCGAGCGGCAGATTCTGGCGGCCGAAGCAGGCGCCCACCGTGCAATTGTCGAGCACCGTCATGTTGGTGAGCGGCTGCACGATCTGATGCGCCCGCGCCAGGCCGCGCCGCGCGATGTTGAACGGCTGCTGCCCGGTGATGTCGACGCCGCCAAACACGATGCGTCCGCTATCGACGCCGTATACGCCGTTGATCAGGTTGAACAGCGTCGATTTGCCGGCGCCGTTCGGCCCGATCAGGCCGACGATCTGCCCCTCCCCGACATCGAAGCTGAGATTGTGCACGGCCTGGAGGCCGCCGAAGCGCTTATTGACGCTTTCGAGCGAGAGGATCGCCGTCATTCCAGCACCCGCTGCAGGCGCGGGAAACGGCTGTAGAGAAAGCCCATCAAGCCGGAGGGAAAGAACAGCACGATGATGAGCAGCAGCGCGCCGGCGATCACGAGCTGGAAGTTCGAGAAATATTCCGAGGTCAGCAGATAGCTACGCAATTCATCGTACAGGAAGGCGCCGAGCGCGACGCCGCTCACGGTGCCCTGGCCGCCGAGCATGCAGATGACGATGGCCTCGGTCGACAGCGACAGGTCGAAGGCGTCGGACGGCTGGATGAAAGCGCTCTTGAAAAAGTAAAGCCCGCCGGCGACGGCGGGCAGGAATGCGGAGGCACTATAGAGCAAAGCTTTATAGCGTGGCGTCGGCACGCCGAGCACGGCGGCGGCGTCCTCGTTCTGGCCGATGGCGAGCAGGCCCAAGCCGAATTTCGAGATCTTGATGCCGTAGCTGAGATAGAGCGACAGCCCCATCACCGCGACCAATAGGAAATAGATCACCCACAGCGCTCGCGCCGGGCCGCCGAGCGGCTGAAATACCTGCGGCGAGATATAGATGCCGGCCGCGCCGCCCCACGGCGTGAAATTCTGCACGAAGGCCTGCACGCCTTCGACGATGCCGATGGTGGAGAGGGCGAAGAACGGGCCGCGCAACCGCAATATGCCGAAGCCGAAGATCAGCGCCAGCGCGCTCACCCCGATGCCGGCGGCGAGCAGGCTCACGGCGAGCGGCGCCTGGTGCGCGTCGACCAGCCAGATGCAGATGTAGCCGCCGAGCCCGAAGAACACGATCGAGCCGAAATTGACATAACCGGCATAGCCCAGCATCAGATTGAGATTGCTGGCGAGCGTGATGTAGATCGCGGCCAGCGCCAGGCTCTCGCGCAGCTCGACGTCATTGCCGTGCAGCGGCAGCAGCGCGAAGGCCGCGATGGCCAGCGCGATGACCCAGAAGAACGGACGGCGCAGCATCGTCATATGTTGCCGCGCCTCGCGAACACGCCGCGGGGAAACGCGATCAGCACCAGAACGAACAGCACGAACTCGATGACCAAGGTCCAGCTCACCGGCACGAACGGCGTCACCGCGCCCTCGACCAGGCCGAGCGCAACGCCGCCCAGCAGCGCGCCGACCGGATTGCCGAAGCCGCC
>JASHQO010000129.1 GCA_030039105.1 Xanthobacteraceae bacterium | reverse complement strand
CGGCTCGAAGCAGCAAAAGAGCGCGCCGATCGGCCCCGAAGGCCTCGCCAGGATCATCGCCGCATTGCATGCGCGCGCGCCGAAATTGCCGGTCTGCGGCATCGCCGGCATCGACGCCGGCAATGCCGCCGCCGTGATCGCCGCCGGCGCCGACGGCGTCGCGGTGATCTCGGCTCTGTCGCTGGCGTCCGATCCGGCCGCCGCGGCGCGCGGCTTGCGCGCGATCGTCGACGCGACGCTCGCGAAGCGAGGCCGCTGATGGCGGCGCCGATCGCGCTGACCATCGCCGGCTCGGACCCGAGCGGCGGCGCCGGCATTGCCGCCGATCTCAAGACCTTTGCCGCGCTCGGCGTCTACGGCGCCGCCGTGCTCACCGCGCTGACGGCGCAGAACACCGCCGGCGTGTTCGCCGTCCACAACGTGCCGGCCGATTTCATCGCCGCGCAGATCGACGCGGTGTTTGCCGATCTCAAGGTCGGTGCGGTGAAGATCGGCATGCTCGGCAATGGCGAAGCCGCCGCCGCGGTCGCGGCGAGCCTCGACCGGCACCGTCCGCGCAACGTCGTGCTCGATCCGGTGATGGTGGCGTCGACCGGCGCCGATCTGCTGGGCGCCGATGCCATGGACGCGCTGCGGCTGGTGATCTCCCGGGCCGGCGTGGTCACGCCGAACTTGCTCGAAGCCGCCGCCTTGCTCGGTGCGCCGCTCGCCCGCGACGAGGCCGACATGCAGGCGCAGGCGCAAAAATTGCTTGCGCTCGGTCCCGGCGCGGTGCTGATCAAGGGCGGCCACGGCGGCGGCACCGAAAGTGTCGATTTACTGGTTGAAGCCGATGGCACCGCGCGCTTTGCCGCACCACGCGTCGCCACCAAAAATACCCACGGCACCGGCTGCACGCTGGCGTCGGCGGTCGCCGCCGGCCTTGCCAAAGGGCTTTCGCTCAATGCCGCCGTTCGCGAGGCCAAGGCTTACGTCACCGCCGCCATCGCCGCCGCGGATCGGCTCGCCGTCGGCACCGGCGGCGGGCCGGTGCATCATTTTTACGATCGGTGGTGACCGCTCGATCCGCTCGTCCCCGTGCAAACGGGGACCCAGAACGAACGTGGTGGCGTCGCCTGGATTCCCGCTGGCGCCGGAATGAGCGGAAAATTCAATTCACCGGTGCGCCCGGCTGCTTCAACGGATGGGCGCGCGCGAACGCGTCGATCTGCGCCAGCGCGTTCGCGATCCGCGAAAAATTCGGAAACGGTGTCGTATCGACGTTGAAGAACTTTGCGCCGGCCGCCTGGCTCGCCAGGCAGATGTCGGCGAGCGTGATCGTGTCGCCATGGGCGTAGCGGCCGGTGGCCTTGTCCTTGAGATTGGCCTCGAGCGCGGTCAGCGCCGCGGTGTGCCAATGCCGGCACCATTCGATCCGGCTCGGCTCGTCGAGCTTGAGCTCATGCTCCAGATAGTCGCGCACCCGCGGCACGATCAGCGGATGGGAATCGCAGGCGACGATCTGCGCCAGCCCGCGCACCCGGGCCCGACCCTTGGCATCGCGCGGCAACAGCGGCGGGCTCGGATGGGTCTCGTCGAGATATTCGATGATGGCGAGCGATTCGAACAAAGCCGGCCCGTCGCCGTCGATCAAGGCCGGCAGCGCCATCATCGGATTGACGGCGCGGTAGGCGGCCTCGCGTTGTGCGCCCTTCATCAGGTTCACCTCGACCACCTCGTCCGGCACGATGCCCTTGAGGTTGAGCGCAATGCGCACGCGGTAGGTGGCGAGCGAGCGCCAGAAGGAAAACAGCTTCATGAATGACTCCTCTCGTATCGTTCCGCCACCGCGTAGTGCAGCGGAGCGGGGGAGGGGGCTGGCTTGCTCCGAGCCAGCCGACACTTGCCCCGCCTACGCGCTGCGCGCGTTTTCCGCCTCCGCGAGCGGGGGCGGAAGGAAAGATCAGTCCGTTCCCGGATCGGCCTTGAGCCCGGCCGCCTCGATGCCGGCGCTGGCGCACATTTCGTCCTTGTCCGAGGTGTCGCCGGAAATGCCGCAGGCGCCGATGATGGTGCCGGAGCCGTCGCGGATCAGCACGCCGCCCGGATTGGTGACCATGCGGCCGCCGCTCGCCGCCGCCAGCATGGTGAAGAATTGCGGCGTCTTGGCCGCGCGGCCCGCCAGCGTGCGCGAGCCGAAGCCCATGCCGAGCGCGCCCCAGGCTTTGCCGAAGGCGATGTCGAACCGCAGGATGCCGGATTTGTCCTCGCGCTTGAACGCGACCAGGTGGCCGCCGGCGTCGAGCACGGCGACGGTGAGCGGCGCCAGATTGTTGTCGCGCGCCTTCTTCAGCGCGACGTCGACGATGGTGGAAGCTTGCGCGAGAGTGACCGACATATTCGCTCCGATGTTGAAGGAATTTATTTCTTGCGGCTCGACCAATACACCGTCTGACGCGACGCATCGCTGGCGCCGAGGCCGTCGGTGTTGGATTTCTCGATCGCGGCCAGCGCCGCCTTGGCCGCCGGCATGTCGGCGCCCTTGGCGGCGCCGGTGGCGATCATGGTCTTGAGATCCTTCACCGCGTTGGCGACGCTGAACGTGATCGGGCCGGGATCGCGATTTTCCAGCATGGCGACGATCATGGCGGCGCGCAGCTTGAAGCCGTTATTGGCGCCGTTGCTCTCGGCGAACAGGTCGACGAGCCGCTTCGGCTCCCAGCCGAGGTCGCGGACCAGCGAGAACGCTTCGGCATAGGCCTGCCAGCCGATCATCAGCGGCAGGTTGATGGCAAGCTTCATCGCCGAGCCGGCGCCGACCGCGCCGCAATGCTCGACCTTGCGGCACAATTGATCGAGGATCGGCTTGGCGCGCGCGGCGTCGGCGGCCTCGGCGCCCATCAGGCCGAGGAGCTTGCCTTGCCGCGCCGGCGCGGTCGAGCCGCCGACCGGGCATTCGACGAAGGCCGCGCCCGTGGCCCGGACCTGTGGCGCCAGCGCGGTCTCGACGCCCGGCGGCACCGTGCTCATCTCGATGAACAGCTTGCCTTTGACGTCGCCTGACAGCAGCCCCGCCGGCCCGCGATAAACCGCGTCGATCGCCGTGCCGTCGGTGAGAATGGTGATGACCGCTTCGCTGGCCGCGGCAACCGCGGCCGGGCTGTCGACCGCCTTGGCGCCGGCAGCGGCGGCGGGCTGCACTTTCGCCGCCGTGCGATTCCACACCGTCACCTGATGGCCGGCTTCCATCAGCCGGGCGGCAATGGCGCTGCCCATGGCGCCGAGCCCGGCAACTCCGATCCGCATACGCTTTAAGCTCCTGACGCGTCGGTCCCGGCGCGGACATTATGCGATCGGCGGTCGCCGAGAAAGCCGCTTGCGCGCCGGGAGGGCGGATGCCATATCGCCTCGCCACCTAACGGAACATGAGGAGCGGAATGGCTGCGAAGAAGAAGGGCGCCGTCGGCATTGTCGGCCTCGGCATCATGGGCGGCTCGTTCGCGCAGAATCTTGTCGCCGACGGCTGGCGGGTGGTCGGCTACGACGTCGACGCGGCGCGCTGCCGCGCCATGGCACGTGCCGGCGTCGAAATTGCCGCCGATGCCGCCGACGTGGCGCGCCGGGTGACCACTATCATCACCAGCCTGCCGAGCCCGAAGGCGCTGGCCACGACGGTCGCGGTCATCGTCAAGGCCAAGGTTCGGCGCCGCGTCATCGTCGAGGCGTCGACGTTCGCGATCGAGGACAAGGCCGCCGCCGAGAAGAAGCTGCGCGCCGCCGGCCACGTCATGCTCGATTGCCCGATGAGCGGCACCGGCGCCCAGGCCCGCGTCAAGGACCTCGTCGTCTATGCCTCCGGCAAGACCGCGGAGATCAAGAAGCTCAAGCCGATGTTCTCAGGGTTCACCCGCGCGGTGCACGACGTCGGCGCCTTCGGCAACGGCAGCCGCATGAAATACGTCGCCAACCTGTTGGTCGCGATCCATAACGTGGCCAGCGCCGAGGCCATGGTGCTCGGCATCAAGGCCGGCCTGCCGCCGCAGCTCATTCTCGATCTGATCAAGACCGGTGCCGGCAATTCGCGCATCTTCGAGCTGCGGGCGCCGATGATGGTGAAGGACGATTACGCCAGCAACGTCACCATGAAGATATCGGTCTGGCAGAAGGACATGGACGTGATCGGCGGCTATGCGCGGAAAATCCGCGTGCCGACGCCGATGTTCGACGCCTCGAACGCGATCTACGCCAAGGCGCGCAAGAGCGGCTACGACGATCGGGACACCGCGGCGGTCTGCGCGGTATTGGAAAAGATGGCCGGCGTGAGGCGGGGGAAGGCGCGGCGTAAAAAGCGTTAAGCCGCGGTCAGCGTCGGTATTCTCTTGATCTCGCCGGCAAGCTCACGTTCGGCGGCGGCGAGATCGTAGGCGCGCTGCAGATTGATCCAGAGATCGGGGCCGTTGCCGAGGAGCTTGCCGAGACGCAACGCCATCGCTGGGGTCACCGGCTGCTTCTCGTCGAGGATATCGTAGAGCGTCTGGCGGGAAATGCCGAGCAGTCGCGCAATCTTCGTCTTTGCCTTGCCGAGGGCCGGTAGCACATCCTCGCGCAGCATCTCACCTGGATGCATTGGTCTAAGCCCGCGGACGGACGGCCGATCGGTGCCAATTCTGGCAAACGAACGTTTTTTGGCTCGCTTATGCTGTGTCATTTCTTTTCGTTTATGGATTCCGCGGTGAATGTTCCCGCGGCAGTGTCCAGATGAGTAAGACGCATCGTAAAATTACTCGGAAAGCACTCCTTGATCGACCGTGGCGTTGCCGTTTTGTCCTTCGCGACGGCAGTTATTACGTTAAACCGTCCCTCGCAATGTAGGCGTGACCACGCCAGGTTTTCCATCAATTCTTTGAAGCTTGAGCGCGTGTCTGGCGCGTCGGCCTGACGCCACACGTAAACTAGGCGCCCGTCGTGATTAACAAATTTATCTTGCCAGAGTGTAACAACTACCGTTTTGCTCTCTTCATTTCTGGCCGACCAACTCCATCGCACATTCCTTGGTGAAGTTCCGAAGTGGTCAAAGGCTGCTGTGTGTGTCAGTTTTTTCGGCATGCCTGCTTCCCATGAATAGACCTTAGAAAAACTCGATATCAGGTTTCATTCAGAAGTCCACGAATTCATGGCAAGGGTAGGTGGACTTTGAGTGGTCAGGTGAGGCATTAGAAGCGATGCTGCAATCGAGTAAACTCGCTTAGTAAGAATTTTTGGGGGAAACGCATGTCATCGCTCGAAGGCGAAGCGCATATGGGCGCGGCGGCCCACGGCAAAACCCATCAGCACCGCAGCGAGGTGCGCGACGGCATGCGCATCGACTGAGACGTGCCGATCGCCGTGGACGACGGCCTGGTGCTGCGGGCCGACGTGTTCCGCCCGATCAAGGACGGCCGCTATCCGGTGATCTTGAGCTACGGCCCCTACGCCAAGGGGCTCGCCTTCCAGGACGGCTATCCGAACGCCTGGCAGCACATGGTGGAAAAGCATCCCGACGTCACCGCGGGCTCGTCGAATCTCTATCAGAGCTGGGAGGTGGCCGATCCCGAAAAATGGGTGGCGCACGATTACGCCTGCGTGCGGGTGGATTCCCGCGGCGCCGGCTGCTCGCCCGGCGTGATCGATCATTTCTCGCCGCGCGAGACCAAGGACTTCTATCAGTGCATCGAATGGGCCGGCGTGCAGCCGTGGTCGAGCGGCAAGGTCGGCCTCAACGGCATCTCGTATTACGCCATCAACCAGTGGCACGTCGCCTCGCTGGAGCCGCCGCATCTCGCCGCCATGTGTATCTGGGAAGGCGCCGCCGACTGGTACCGCGACATGACGCGTCACGGCGGCATCCTCTGCACGTTCTGGGACAATTGGTACGACATGCAGGTCAAGACCGTGCAATACGGCGTCGGCGAGCGCGGCAAACGAAGCCGCGTGCACGGCGAGCTGGTGTGCGGGCCGGAGCTCCTGTCGGAAGCGGAGCTGGCCGAGAACCGCAGCGATTTCGGCAACGACATTCTGGCCCATCCGCTCGACGACGCCTACCATCGCGCCCGTTCGCCGGTGTGGTCGAAGGTCAAGGTGCCGTTTTTGTCGACGGCCAACTGGGGCGGCCAGCCGCTGCATCCGCGCGGCAACTTCGAAGGCTTTGTCCGCGCCGCGTCGAAGAACAAATGGCTCGAAGCGCACGGCATCGAGCACTGGACCCATTTCTACACCGACTACGGCCGCGAGCTGCAGCTTCGCTTCTT
This sequence comes from Xanthobacteraceae bacterium, assembly GCA_030039105.1. GTDB lineage: Bacteria > Pseudomonadota > Alphaproteobacteria > Rhizobiales > Xanthobacteraceae > BOG-931. Next base: position 7,334 of record JASHQO010000129.1, on the reverse strand, counting down.
CGACTATTTCCTGCACGGCAAGAACAACGGCTGGGATAAGCAGCCGCCGGTGCAGCTACAGGTGCGCCACCTCGACCGCTTCGTCGAGCGCGCCGAGAACGAATGGCCGCTCAAGCGCAGCAAATGGACGCGGTTTTATCTCGACCCGGCCGACGGTTCGCTTGGCGAAAAGCCGCCCAGGAAAAAATCCAAGATCGCGTTCGAGGCCATGGGCGACGGCGTCACCTTCCTGACGCCGCCGCTGACCCACGAAACCGAGATCACCGGGCCTTCGGCGCTGAAGCTTTTCATCTCGTCCTCGACGTCGGACGCCGACATCTTCGTCGTGCTGCGCGTCTTCGCCGGCGACCTCAGGGAGATCGTGTTCCAGGGTGCCATCGATCCGCACACGCCGGTCGGGCAAGGCTGGCTGCGCGCCTCGCACCGGGCGCTCGATAAAAAACTGTCGCGGCCGTACCGGCCCTATCACAGCCACGCGAAACCGCAGCCGCTCAAGCCCGGCGAGGTGGTGGCGCTCGACGTCGAAATCTGGCCGACCTCGATCGTGGTGCCGGCGGGCCATCGCGTCGGGCTCACCATTCGCGGCAAGGACTATGTCTATGCCGGCCCGAGCGGCGGGCGGCTGTCCAACTTCAAGAACGAGCTGACCGGCTGCGGCCCGTTCCTGCATGACGATCCGCGCGACCGGCCGCCGGACATCTTCGGCGGCACCACGACGCTGCACTTCGGCGGCGCGGCGCGGCCTTATCTGCTGCTGCCCATTATTCCGGCAAAGAAACGATAAGGCGCGACAACTGCGGTCTTTACAGGTCGCGGCGGCTTAGCCAAAGTCGCGCCCGAACGCCGCCGCCGTGGGGACGCGGCGGCGCCATGCGCCCCGGAAAAACGCGGGCCACAGGGAGGATACGATGCCACGCAAAGTCAGTCGCCGCACGCTTTTGGCCGGCACCGCGGCAGGTGCCGCCGCCGCGCTGACCCGGTTTCCGGCACCCGCCATCGCGCAAGCCGAGCCGTTCAAGCTTGGGTTGCTGACCGTCAAGACCGGGCCGCTGGCCCAGGGCGGCATCCAGATGGAGCAGGGCGTGCTGACCTATCTGAAGGAAAAGAATTACACCATGGCCGGCCGCAAGGTGGATTTCATCTCCGCCGACACCGGCGGCAATCCGGCCGGCACCAAGACCAAGGCCCAGGAGTTGGTCGAACGCGACAAGGTCGACGTCATCCTGGGCCCGCTCGCCGCCTTCGAGCTCTACGCCATCAGCGATTACATCAAAGAGCAGAAGATGCCGACGCTGAGCCTGGCGGCGGCCGACAATCTCACCCAGCGCACGCCGAATCCGTTTCTGCTGCGCGCCTCGGCCACCTCGTCGCAGGCGATGCATCCGATGGGGCACTACGCGGCGACCGAGCTGAAATACAAGCGCGCGTTCTGCATCGTCGAGGATTTCGCCTTCGGCTACGAGCAGATGGGCGGCTTCCAGGCCGCGTTCGGCAAGGACGGCGGCTGCGTCGTCAATAAATTGTGGCCGCCGCTGGTGACGCCGGACTATACGCCCTACATCGCCCAGATCGCCGATTGCGACGTCGTCAACCAGGGCTTCGCCGGCTCGAATCCGCTGCGCTTCATGAAGCAGTACGCCGCGGCCGGCCTGAAATATCCGGTGGTCACCGGCGAAACCGGCGGCGACGACGCGCTGCTCAAGAGCTACGGCGAGGAGGCGATCGGCCTCGTTAGCTGCTGCCCGTACACGCTCGACAATCCGATCGACGGCAACCAGCGTTTCGTCGACGGCATGCTCAAGAACTACGACACCGTGCCTGGCCAGTATGCGGCGCTGCTCTACGTCAATTGCCAGGTGGTGGAGGCGGCGCTGAAAACCGGCGCCGACGCCAAGGACAAGGAGAAGTTCATGGCGGCGCTGCGCGCGGTCAGCCTCACCGACACGCCGCGCGGCACTTTCAAGTTCGACCGTTTCGGCAACGTGGTCGGCACCTTCTATATCCGCAAGATCGGCACCGAGGGCGCCAAATACGGGCTCAAGGTCTGGAACAAGACCATCAAGACCTACGACAACGTCAGCCAGTTCTGGGATTGGCCGGAGCAGGACTACCTCGCGCATCCGGTCTATTCGCGCGATTATCCGCCGCTGGCGAAGTGCTGACCCGACGTGCTGACCCGACGTGGCCCGGATGGAGCGCAGCGAAATCCGGGTTCGGCGTCGCGGCAAACCCCGGATTGCGCGTCGCTCCATCCGGGCTACGACATAAAAGCAGCCGGGAAGCGTAAGGCGGCATAGATGACATTCTGGCTGCTGCTCACCGTCAACAGCGTGACGTTCGGCGGCCTGTTGTTCCTGCTGTCGGCCGGCTTCTCGCTGATCTTCGGGCTGATGCGGATTCCGAATCTGACGCACGGCTCGATGTTCATGGTCGGCGCTTATCTCGGCACCTCGCTGGTCTCCGGCGCGCTCGGCGTCACGCTCAATTTCTGGCTGGCCGCGGTGATCGCGGCGCTGGAGGTCGCGGTGCTCGGCGCCTTGATGGAGCGCCTGTTGCTGCGCCGGCTGGCCGGCCAGCAATTGGCGCAGGTGCTGGTCACGCTCGGCGTCTCCTTCATGGTCGCCGACATCTGCCTGATGGGCTGGGGCGGCGATCCGATCTCGGTGGCGACGCCGCCGCATCTCACCGGCTTCGTCCGCGTCGGCGCCGCCGCGGCGCCGCTCTACCGCCTCGCCATCATCGCGCTCGCCGTGGCGGTCGCCATCGCGCTGTGGCTGATGCTGGAGCGCACCCGGCTCGGCGCCATGATCCGCGCCGGCGTCGACGATCCGCAGATGGCGCGCGTCGTCGGCATCCGCGTCTCGGAATTGTTCACCATCGTGTTCGCGCTCGGCGCCGCGCTCGCCGGCTTCGCCGGCATGATCGGCGCGCCGATCCTGTCGGTCTATCCCGGCCTCGACCAGGACATGCTGCCGCTGGCGCTGGTGGTGGTGATTCTCGGCGGCACCGGCAGCCTGCTCGGCTCGTTCGTCGGCAGCATCATCGTCGGCTTCCTCTATAACTTCGGCCAGGCGCTGGTGCCGGAGCTCGCCTATTTCATTCTGTTCCTGCCCATGGTGCTGGTGCTGGTGTTGCGGCCGCAGGGCCTGTTCGGAGCGCAAATCCTGTGATCGCCCGCCGCATCGCCATGGCCGTCGTCGTGTTGGGCCTGTTCGCCGTGCCCTACGCGATCGCCGAGCCGTACTACGTCAATGTCGCGAGCCAGATCCTGCTCTATGCCGTCTTTGCGCTCGGGCTGAACATCCTGGTCGGCTATGCCGGGCTGGTGTCGCTCGGCCATGCCGGATTGTTCGGCGTGGCGAGCTATGTGGTCGCCTCGCTGCTCGCCCACGGCTTCGGCCACGCCTTCGCCATCGTCTCGGCGCTCGTCGTCGCGCTCGGCTTCACCGCCGGCTTTGCCGCGCTGTCGCTGCGCGCCGCCGGCATCAGCTTCATCATGATCACGCTGGCGCTCGGCGAAATCCTGTGGGGGCTGGCCTATCGCTGGATCAGCCTGACCAACGGCGACAACGGCATCAACGTCGCGGCGCGGCCGGCGCCGTTCGGCATTGCGCTGACCTCGGCCAGCGCGTTCTACGACATGACGCTGATCGTCTTTCTTGCCGCCGTCGCGGCCTGTGCGATTTTCATGCGCTCGCCGTTCGGCGCCGCGCTGGCCGGCACCCGCGATCAGCCGCGGCGCATGAACGCGCTCGGCTATCACGTCTGGATGATCCGCTTCGGCGCTTTCATGTTCTCCGGCCTGCTCACCGCGGTCGCCGGCATCCTGTTCGTCTACTACAATCTCTTCATCAGCCCGCAGACCTTGGCGCTGACCGCTTCGGCCGAGGCGCTGCTGATGGTGATCTCGGGCGGCGCCGGCACGCTGCTCGGCCCGGTGTTTGGCGCCGCGCTGGTGGTCGTCATCAAGAACGTGGTCAGCGCCTACGTGGTGCGCTGGAATTTCATGCTCGGCGCCATCTTCGTCGCCATCGTGGTGTTCATGCCGGAAGGCCTGGTGCCCGGCATGGTGCGGCTGTCGCGCGCGGCGTGGCGGGCGCGCGGCAGCGCGAAACGGCCGCTGCCGGCCGCGCCGGCCATCGGGCCAAAGCCATGACCGCGCTCGCCGTGAAGGGCTTGAGCAAGTCGTTCGGCGGCCTGCGCGTCACCGCCAACGTCAACCTCGAGGTCGCGCCCGGCGAGCGCCGCCTCATCATCGGCCCGAACGGCGCCGGCAAGACCACCTTGTTCAATCTCATCACCGGCGAATTGCAGCCCGATTCCGGGTCGATCCGGCTGTTCGAGCGCGACATCACCCGGGTGGCGAGCCGCAAGCGCGCGCACCTCGGCATGGCGCGCACCTATCAGATCATCACGCTGTTCGGCAAAGACACCATCCTGCGCAACGTCACGCTGGCGCTGCTCGGGCTGTCGCCGCTGCGCTGGAACGGCTGGGTGGCGCTGCACCGCCAGCAGCATCTGGTGGACCAGGCGCGCGCCGCGCTCGAGCGCGTCGGGCTGCACGACATCGCCGACCGGCCGCTGGCGGAAACCTCCTACGGCGAGAAACGCCGCGTCGAGATTGCCATGGCGCTGGCGCAAAATCCGAAGCTGCTGCTGCTCGACGAGCCGTTCGCCGGGCTGTCGATCGACGAGCGCCGCGACGTGCGGCAGCTCCTGGCCGCCATCCCGCGCGACGTCACCATCGTGATGATCGAGCATGACATGGACACCGCGCTCGATCTCGCCGACCGCATCACGCTCTTGCATTTCGGCGAGGTCGTGGTCGAAGGCACCCGCGCCGAAGTGGTGGCCGACCGGCGCACCCGGGAGGTCTATCTTGGCGAATAGCGCGCTGAAGCTGTCCGCGATCGACGCCTATTACGGCGACAGCCACGTGCTGCAGCAGGTCTCGTTCGAGCTGGGCGAGGGCCGCCTGCTCGGCCTGCTCGGCCGCAACGGCGCCGGCAAGTCGACCTGCATGAACGTCAGCGTCGGGCTGTTGCCGCCGCGCGCGGGCGCCGTCGAAGTGTTCGGCGCGACCGTCACGCGGCTGCCGCCGGAAATGATCGCGCGCCGCGGCGTGGCGCTGGTGCCGCAGGGCCGCCGCGTCTTCAAGAGCCTCTCCGTGCGCGAAAACCTTGCCGTCGCCGCGCGCACCGAGCATGTCGGGCGCCGCCACGCGCCGTGGACCATGCTGACCGTGTTCGCCATGTTTCCGCGCCTGGCCGAGCGCCGCGCCCAGCTCGCCGGCCATCTCTCCGGCGGCGAGCAGCAGATGCTCGCCATCGGCCGCGCCCTGATGTCCAATCCGCGCGTGCTGTTGATGGACGAGCCGTCGGAGGGCCTGGCGCCGCAGATCGTCGCCGAGGTGATGGCGACCATCCGCAAGCTCAAGGAAAGCGGCCTCTCCATCGTGCTGGTCGAGCAAAGCCCCAAATTGGCCTTCGACATCGCCGACGATATCGTCATCCTCAATTCCGGCCGCGTCGCCGTGGTCTCGACCGCCGCGGCGCTGAAGGCCGACGGCGTCGATCTGCGGCAGCATCTCGGCGTGTTCTGATCGACGGTCTATTTTGATCCATGCGGTAGTCGATTACGGCAGTGCAGATCCTTCACGCTAATATATTGATTTTGCTAACAAATTATACCCTTACCGAAAAGTATCCTCCAGGTTATCGATTTTGATAACCAGCATAGACCCTTTTCGCATAATCCCCCCTTGAAGTTATCGATTTTGATAACTATTGTTTGACTTATGAGACGACGACTTCTCATGGAAAAGCTCGACGAGGCGGACCGACGAGGCGTGTGGGCCTTTACCCCAGCGACGTTTGCCTCGCTTTTTGGCAATCCTACTCCAAACTATCTCAAGCTTATGATGAAGCGCCTGGCTGATCAGGGCGTGCTCACGAGAGCGACGCGTGGCGTATATGTGAATCCGCGTGCTCGTTCGATGCCAGGTGACGTGCGGGCAGGACTAATCCGCTTTCTGCGCCCTCGTGAGATTAGTTATGTGAGCCTCGAGTCCAAGCTCTCAGAAGCTGGTGCGATCTCTCAGGTGCCTACGGTCCTGAGCTGCATGACGACCGGGTCTTCTGGTCGGTTTGATACGCCATGGGGTGCAATTGAATTTACACACACGGATCGTGATATCGAGTTCGGGACAGACGTACACACTCGGGATGACGGATTAGTTGAGGCAACAGTAGAAAGATCAGCGCGCGATCTTCGCCGTGTTGGAAGGAATGTAGGTCTGATCGACGCTGAGACCTTGGCGGAAGCGATTGACGAAGAGAGATATTATGACCGGCAGGGCCAATAGTATCAAAAGTGCAATCGCAGACTTTATGGTCAAGCGAGGCATTCCCGGCGAGATGGAGCAAAACCTGATCAAGGAAGCGATCCAACTCCATTTGTTGTCTGCACTCTCCGAGGCCGGAGTACTTCGCCATGTCGTGTTTCAAGGCGGCACAGCACTGCGTCTTTGCTACGGAGGAGAACGATACAGCGAGGATTTGGACTTCGTTTGCGGCAAGGCGGGCTCTTACATCGACAAGATCGAATTTGAAAAGCTTGTTGAGCGTGCCCTCGAAACCAGCAAAAATACTTTGCACCGTGAATTCGACGTCAAGCCGGACGAAATTCTGCTCAAACAGCCGAAATTTCCAATGGCTATAAAAAGGGACTCGACCGAAATCGCTGCATGGCAAATCAGCGTTCCAATCGCTCCACTGCAACACCTGCCGAAGTCGCGCATCAAAATAGAATTTGCAAACGTGCCTGCCTATGATAGCGGGCCCAATGTAGCAAAGGCCGCTCCGGGGCTTGTCCAAATCGAGGATGTTGTTCTCACGGTCGAAAGTGCCAATGAAATCTTAGCCGACAAGGCCGTCGCGCTGACAGTAAGGCAAGTTCTCAAGTACCGTGATGTTTGGGATGTTTGGTATCTCACCAACAGACTGAACGCCCAAGTCGAGAGAGATATGATCGCCCGCAAGTTCGCGGATTACGGCACGTCGGACGTGGATGCCAAGGCAAAACAACGGCGAGAAGAGCTGACGAAAGCGTCTACTGAGAAGGCGTTCTTGGATGAAATGACGCGATTTCTTCCCGCAAAACGTGTCTCGGAAATCAGCACTGCTGGCCTGCACAAATCAATTCTCAAAGCTAGTGCCAATCTGATTGCCAGCGCAGTTCTGCCAGCATAGTGGCGGCCACGAGGCTCCGTTGCTAAGGCGGAGTGCGTGTTCTTTCGAGGAGGTGGCGGTTCCCTCAGGGGCGGTCCTTGAGTT
>JASHQO010000128.1 GCA_030039105.1 Xanthobacteraceae bacterium | reverse complement strand
CGCGAGCAGTTCATGGCGATGACGGTGTCGCAGCTTCGGCCAAAGGGCGATCGCGAGCGCTTCGGCGATTTCCTGCGGACGCTCGAGCCCGACCAGTTCGTGCAGAACGTCGGCCAGCACATCACGGCCGCCGGCGAGATCATCGACATTGCCGTCTATTCACGGGCACTGACCTATGCGGGGCGCAGCGCCCGCCTGACGCTGGTGCACGACATCAGCCTGTCCAAGCGGGTCGAGAACGAGTTGCGCCGCACCCAGAAGTTTCTGGACGCCATCATCGAGCACGTTCCCGTGCCGATCCTGGTCAAGGATGTGGCGGGCGCCAACGGTGACGTCGCCCAGTGCGGCTATACGCTCATCAACCGGGCGTTCGAAGAGCTGTTCGGTGTCGACCGCGCGGAAATCGTCGGCAAGACCGTCGAGCAGCTATACCCGAAGGACCGCGCCGAATTCATAATCGCGAAAAACAATGCCGCGTTGCGTTCGCAGACCCCGATGATCTTGTCGGACCACGAGGTCTATACCGCCACCAACGGCACAAGAATCTGTACGTCCACGACCGTCGCGGTGCGCGACGATGCCCAGGCGCCGCAATATCTGGTGACCGTTCTCCAGGACGTGACCGAACGCCAGCGCGCCGAACGGCACATCGCACAAATGGCCCATTACGACCACCTGACCGGGCTGGCCAACCGCAGGACGTTCAACGATTCGATGGAAGCCGCGATCAAGCGCGCTGCCGACGGCGGCGAGCAGTTTACGATGCTGTCGCTCGATCTCGATAGCTTCAAGGAAATCAACGACACTCACGGCCACCTGGTGGGCGACGCTTTGCTGTTTGAAGTCTCGCGCCGCCTGATCGATGCTGCGGATGGCGCCTTTGTCGCGCGCATCGGCGGCGACGAGTTCGCCTTGATCGCGAATGGCGGGGCGCCAATGGCGGCGCCGCTTGCCGACCGGCTGCTGAAGGCCTTCAAGGAAGAAATCCTGATCGAAGACCGCCGCATCAGGACCGGCGCTACCATCGGCGCCGCCGTCTATCCGGCGCACGGCGACGACAGCAAGACGCTGATCAGCAACGCCGACGTCGCGCTTTATCGCGCCAAGGCCGAGGGACGCGGATCGGTCCTGTTCTTCGATGCCAAGATGGGCGAACAGGTCCGCGAGCGCCGGGCCCTGCAGGATGCCTTACGCACCGCCGTCGAAAATCGGCAGCTTTATCTGCACTATCAGCCGCAGATGACCATGGCCGGCGACACCGTCGGCTTTGAAGCGCTGGCGCGCTGGCGGGACCGGCATCACGGCCTGGTGTCGCCGGGCGTGTTCATACCGCTCGCCGAGGAGAGCGGGCTGGTTATTCCGATCGGCGAATGGGTCTTGCGCGAAGCCTGCCGCGAAGCGGCCACCTGGCGCGTGCCCCTGACGGTCGGGGTGAACGTCTCGCCGCTGCAATTCCGCTACGGCGACCTGCCGACGCTGGTTCATTCGATCCTGTTCGAGACCGGCCTGGCCCCGTCGCGGCTCGAGCTGGAAATCACCGAGAACGTCTTCATCGACGATTTCTCCCGCGCGATATCGATCCTGTCCCGCCTCAAGGCGCTGGGCGTCCGGGTGACGCTGGACGATTTCGGCTCCGGTTACTCGTCGCTGTCGTACCTGCATTCCTTCGCGTTCGACAAGATCAAGATCGACAAAGCCTTTGTCCTCGATCTCGAGGACAATCAGCACTCCATGGCGATCGTGCGCGCCGTCATCGACCTCGGCCACAGCCTGGACATTCCGGTGCTGGCGGAAGGCGTCGAGACCCCGGCGCAGCACGCTATGCTGCTCGAGCGCGGCTGCGACGAGGTGCAGGGCTATCTGGTCGGTCGGCCGATGGCGATCGACAATTATGCGGAGCTTGTCGGCGCTGCAGCCGCCGCGCGCCCGGCGGCGTTGCTGGCGAGCTGAACCGGCGCGTTCAATCCGCTGCGCGCGTCTGCATCACGTGAAAATGTGCAAGATCCGCACGCCGCTGCCGACGCCGGCAAGCGCCGCGGCGACGCCTATTGCGGCTTCAGCCCGGCGAACCTCACCACCTGGCCCCACTTCTCGGTCTCGGCGACGATGAACTTGCCGAATTCGTCCGGCGGCAGCGCGAACGGCGGCGAGCCGAAGTCGCTCAACCGCGCCTTGAATGTCGCATCGGCCTCGATCGCGGCGATGGCGGCGGCGAGTTTTTGGATGATCTCCTTCGGCGTGCCCTTGGGCGCGACGATGCCGCTCCAGCCGGCCGCTTCGAAGCCCGAGATGGTCTCGCCGATCGCCGGCACGTCCGGCAATTCCGGGATGCGCGCCGCTGTGGTGACGCCGAGCGCGTTGAGCTTGCCGGCCTTGATGTGGCCGATCCCCGAGGAGATGCCGCCCAGCGCCACCGAAAGCTGCGCGCCGAGCAGGTCGGTGACCATCTGGCTCTCGCCCACATAGGGCACGTGCACGATATCGATGCCGGCCGTCATCTTCAAAAGCTCGACCGCGAGAAAAGGCGGCGTGCCGGCCGACGGCGAGCCGACGCTGAGCTTTCCCGGATTGGCCTTGGCGTAGGCGACGAGCGCGGCGACGGTCCTGGCCGCAAACGCCGGATTGGTTTCCAGCACCAGCGGGATGCGGTTGATCGGGCCGACCGGCGCGATGTCGCGGGCGAAGTCGTAGGGCAGGTTGGCGAACAGCGTGGTGTTCACGGTGTTGGCCGCGGTGCCGACGAACAGCGTGTAGCCGTCGGGCGGCGCGTTGATGAGCGCCTGCGCGCCGAGATTGCCGCCGGCGCCGACCTTGTTCTCGACCACGACGCTCTGGCCGAGCTTGTCGGCCAGCCATTGCGCGGTGATGCGCGCGATGATGTCGACCTGGCCGCCGGCCGGGAAACCGACGAGCAGGCGTATCGGCTTCGACGGATAGGTGTCGGCGCGGACGAAGCGCACCGCCGATGGCAGCACCGCGGCGCCCACAGTCAATCGCACGAAGCTCCGGCGCGACATTCCCATCGTTTCCCCCGACCGTCGATGCGCTGCACGTGCATGGACGCGTCCGCGGCAGCGGCTAGAATATACACCGCGCAACGATATCCGAGATCACGAGGAAGCGTCCATGAACCTGCAAACGGCCAAGCCGACGGGCTCCTGCTCATGGAGCACGGCAGCCCGAAGTCGGCGCGCATCTATGCCAACGGCTATCACATGGGCCGCACGCCGGGCGAGCCGTCGGAGCACATCACCACGACCATCGTTGCGTGGCTGAAGGAGCAGTTGCGGTAAGGGGCGCCGCAGGTGCGGGCGGCGACCTGGCATAATTTTGGCGCCACGGCGGAACTTTTCCGCATGTCCGCCATCTAACGTTCTGTTGCAGCGGAGAATAGCGCCATGGCTCAGGAGCAATCGCCGCCGAGCGGCCCCGATCTGACCAAGGGGGTCGGCCCGAGCGATTTCAAGGACGATAAGCTGTTGGGTCACGTCGGCGACGACGAGGTGCTGCTGGTCAAGCGCGGCGCGGAGATTTTCGCCGTCGGCGCTCACTGCACGCATTATCACGGCCCGCTCGCCGACGGTCTCGTCACCGGCGAAAACGTGCGCTGTCCCTGGCATCATGCCTGCTTCGACCTGCGCACCGGCGAGGCCGAGCGGGCGCCGGCCTTGAGCCCGATCGATTGCTGGCAGGTCGAGCGGCGCGACGGCCGCGTTTTCGTCACCGGCAAGCGCGAACAGTCGAAGCCGCGCGGCATCGTGACCAAGGGCGCGCCGCCGAAAAACGTCGTCATCGTCGGCGGCGGCGCTGCCGGCTTTGCCGCGGCCGAAATGCTGCGCCGCCACGGCTATTCCGGCAGCATCGTCATGGTGAGCGACGATGCCGCCGCGCCGGTCGACCGGCCGAATCTGTCGAAGGACTATCTCGCCGGCAGCGCGCCGGAGGACTGGGTGCCGCTGCGGCCCGACGATTTTTATGCCGGGAACAAGATCGAGCTTCGACTCAAGACCGAGGTCGTTGCTATCGATCCGAAACAGCGCCAAGTGCGTTGCGCCGACGGCAAAAGCCTCGGCTACGACCGCCTGCTGCTGGCGACCGGCGCCGAGCCGGTGCGGCTGCCGGTGCCCGCCGCCGATCAGCCGCACGTCCACACGCTGCGCTCGCTGGCCGATTGCCGCGCCATCATCGCCGACGCCAACGGCGCCAAGCGGGCGCTGGTGATCGGCGCAAGTTTCATCGGGCTCGAAGTGGCGGCGGCGCTGCGCGCCCGCAACATCGAGGTCCACGTCGTGGCACCGGAAGCGCGGCCGATGGAGCGCGTGCTCGGGCGAGAGCTCGGCGATTTCATCCGCGGGCTGCACGAGGAGCACGGCGTGGTGTTTCATCTCGGCGAAACCGTCACGGCGTTCGACGGCCGCCGCGCCACGCTGAAGGGCGGCGGCGCGCTCGAGACCGACGTGGTTGTCGTCGGCGTCGGCGTGCGGCCGCGCCTCAAGCTCGCCGAGCAGGCCGGGCTGACGGTCGATCGCGGTGTCGTGGTCGACGCTTTCCTGCGCACCGGCGCGCCCGACATTTATGCCGCCGGCGACATCGCGCGCTGGCCCGATCCGCATTCGGGCACCGCCATCCGCGTCGAGCATTGGGTGGTCGCGGAACGCCAGGGCCAGGCCGTGGCGCGCAACATGCTCGGCGCCGAGGAGCGTTTCGACGCCGTGCCGTTCTTCTGGAGCCAGCACTACGATGTGCCGATCAACTACGTCGGCCACGCCGAGCAGTGGGACGAGATCGCGATCGAGGGCGACGTCGCCGCCAAGGATTGCGTGCTGCGCTACAAGGCCAAGGGCCGTGTGCTCGCAGTCGCCTCGATTTACCGCGACATAGACAGCCTCAAAGCCGAACTCGCCATGGAGCGGGCCGCGGCGCGGTAGGGTATTTTGGTTTGAATGGATATTGTCGCCGTCGTGGCCGGCACAAGGCCGGGCATGACGAATCCCCTATTGCGCCCGAAGGGTTTCCACTCGCCCTCGAAACTGACGTATCCTCGCCGGCAAGGGAACAAGGACACGCCATGGATGAGCGGGCGGCGACAACCAAGCGGGGCCGACTCGACGAAGCGACCTGCTATCTCGCCGGACAAAAGCTCGACGGCCTGATCGCCGCCAGCAACGGGCTGAACAATTTCCTCGAATCCAACGCGGTGTTCGTGCTGTCGGGCGTGCGGCCGATCCGCGAGAGCGCCGTGCTGCTCGACCGCGACGGCCGCTCGACCCTGATCGTGACGCCGGCCTGGGACGAGGCGCGCGCCGCGGCGCTGTCGGCGACCGAGCGCACCATCGGCAGCGACGATCTTGCCGCCGCGGTGAAGAGCGTCGCCGGCGCCCATCGCCTCGACCTGTCGCGCACGGTATCGGTCGGGCTCTCGCTGCTCGGTGCGGCGCTGCACGATCGCATCGCGGCGGCGCTCGGCGCGTTGCCGCAGGCCAATGACGAGCTGGCGCGCGATCTCGCCCGCATCCGCACGCCCGAAGAGCTCAAGGCGGCGGAGCATGCTACCTGGATCGCCGAGCGCAGCTACGAGCGACTCCTGGAATTTGCCCGCCCCGGCATCCGCGAGTTCGAGCTTGCCGCCGAGCTTTACTGCCACGGCAAGAAACTCGGCGCCGAGGATAATTTTCTGCTGATGAGCGCCTCGCAGCACAATCTCGCGGTTCGCGCCGCCGGCGAGCGCATCCTCGACGTCGGCGACATCATCCTGTCCGAGATCACGCCGTGCTATCGCGGCCAGTTCGCCCAGATCTGCCGCACCACCGCGATCGGCGCGCCGCGGCCGGCGATCGAAGAGAAATTCGCCATCCTGCAGGACGCCATGGGCGAGGGGCTGCACGCCGGGCGCGCCGGCGCCACCGTCGCGGACGTCACCCGCGCCA
>JASHQO010000127.1 GCA_030039105.1 Xanthobacteraceae bacterium | reverse complement strand
CGGCGGCGAATCCATCGCAAGTCAAACGTCTCCTCGCCGCGACCGACAACGCCATCGCCTGGCTCGCCGACGACGCACACCGCGCCGAGGCGGTCGACATCCTGGTCAGCGCCGCCCACGCCCGGCCGGACGACGCCGCAGCGAGCTACGACCTCCTGCGCCGCATCGCCTATTTCGAGCCGGGCAGCCAGGTGTCGCAGCGCAAGTTGCAGAACCTGATCGACGCCGAACGCGCGCTCGGCACGATCGATCCATCGCTCACCGTCGAGCGGCTGACGATGGCGGGCGTGACCGAGCTGATTGATTAAGCGCGTTCGTCGAACTGGTGCTGCCGGTAAGGATTGAACTTACGACCTCCCCCTTACCAAGGGGGTGCTCTACCACTGAGCTACGGCAGCAAGCCGTTGATTTACAGGCTTTATTGCCCGTTCTACCCTGTCGCCAATTACCGTCGCTAACTGAAACGGCGGCAGAGGCCGTCATTTAGAGGATCAAAGCCCCATGGGCAACCCGGAAGTATGCGTGACGGCTAAATGCAGCACGGTAGCTAAGTGCTGAAAGCTATCGTAGCGCGAGCGAGCAACAGCTACGGACTACACGCCGGGGAGATGTCTGCAAGCCACGCCACCCGCGCCGTGCGCTTCGCGTTCTGCGGCCTCCTGTGACTCGCAAAGCGTTAATCCCTTACCGCCGACTGGCACCCACATCGTTCTACAATCTTTCAATCGCGCGGCCATTTCATCGTTGTAAATTCTTTCGAGCTTTTCCTCTTCGTAAGTGAACAACTGGTCTCCACGCCAAAGTATAAGAACCCCGCGATTTTTAGCTGGATGAAAAATAGTCTTTAGAATGTTTGTCATGATGTATGCCGTGACAGCTGGTAAGTACCACTAACGACTGATCTCAACGTAACGCTTTGTCTCCGCTGCATCTAAGTATCCGCAGATAGACTCCGTTCAAAGGCCAGATCGAATAGCAGCAATATTTTCCAGCTTCTGCAGCCGTTGTTCAATGCGACGAAAGCCGCGTGCAATCTCAACCGTGAGCACCGCGAGCAAGATGGTTGCGATTGTACCAACGGCGACCCCAATATTGTGAGGATAGCCAAAGAAAAATATGCCGCCCCAGTAATTGACCGCGTTCGTTGCCGCAACGAGCGCCACAATGACGCTGTAGACATAGAAACTTCTTGAGGTGGAGGAGTTGGTAAGCATAGCGATCCCTGCCTTGCATCGTGACATCAGAGTATACGGGCGAGATTAATGCCGCATTCTTTCGATAGTCGCGGTGATCAATGCTCTGATAGCCCGCCGGGATATGCTTCGTGTTAAGCCGGGATATGCTTCGTGTTAAAATTGATGCGGCTGCTGTCGCCAAATGCTGCCGCCACTGTCGCCAAACGAGTCGCTAAGTGTTTGATTTGACTCGACGTGAGCACCTTACCAAGGGGGTGCTCTACCACTGAGCTACGGCAGCGGCCGACGCGAAATGGGCGAGAAATCGCGGCGATCATTGCCATATGGGGGCAAGGGGCGCAAGCGTGCCGTCGGCATCGATCGCGTCGTCCGCAGCGCCGGGTCGGCGGATTTTCCGGTGCTCGATTTCAAGGCTCTCCTGTCCACCACACATAGACTCGTGTGATGCCACGAGCCTCAGCCCAATGCTTGGCGTCGTCTAGGGCGCGCTTCCAATCGGCCGGCGGAGTTCCGGCTGGCATTCGGAAGGTCGCCATGGGTTGACGGCGTAAGCCAGCCAGGGCGGGTTCGGGGATTGGCTCAAGCGCCACAAGAACCCAGTCCTTGTCCTCCGGCGGCTCTTGGCCATCTTTCCAGGCCATTATCCACGCCATCTTTGCTCACTCTAATTCGTACTGCGGCGCAGGCAGATGAAAAATAAAGTGCCAACGGCAAAAAAGCAGAAGCGAAAATGGGAAAGAACAGTTCTGCTTTGGTCTCATACATGGCCTTTAGCGACGGGTTGAGCGGGCACTGAAAATGATGCGCTTTGGACGGCCCACGAAAAGTGAATTGCACCAAGAGCACAAAATCCTATCGTCAAGACCCATCTACTGATCTCTCGAAATGTCATAGCTCTCTCGCGATCATCCTCTAAGTCAGGAGCGACCTATGATTTTCCACGACCATCATTAAATCGTTGCACTTCGCGCGCAAGGGTATCAAAGACTTGAGCCAATGAGCGACCGTCTTGGGTTGTCAGAGCTTTGCGAATTTGGCGACCATGCCAAATTGCCGCTACAAAGAACATAAAAAACGGTAGAAACGCGACGATTAGACTAACATACCAAGGGACCTCGTTGTTCATCGCTCATCTCCACAAAGCGCGCGAACGACCATTATGTGAAGCCTCCTACGTTGTTCTTAAGGAGTTAATTCAAAACCATCGCCAAGCGGTCGCTAGATGCCAATTAGCGTTTAATTGACGATTTCAGACGTGGCGCGGAAAATCCAGGCGCCGGGTATAAAAGCATTAGGAGTGGACATGGCTCTGTTCAGCTACGTCGCGACCTTCGGTGACAAGCATCTTCCGGGGCAGATAACGGCGGCTTCGGCCGACGAAGCCGTTAGAGCTTTTTTCGATCACCACTATTCCCGTCAGCGACAGCTCTTAGGGGATGCGCCTGAAATTGATTCAAGGCACATCGTTCTCATCGACCGCATGGCAGGATTGAGAAATATGTGGCTTTGCCAAGCTGGCAAGGACGGTCGATGGATTACCGCGTTCTTCGCAGAAACAGTCGAATAGGTTCGCGCGCAGGAATGTCCGGGAGCACTTGGGCAATAGCTATGGTTGATTTCGGCTACTAAAAACGCGCCACAACGTGCCTGTAATCGGTGTCGCTATGACACTATTTGATCGCTCTAAGTCTTTGAAATGACTCAGGGTGAGTACTTTACCAAGGGGGTGCTCTACCACTGAGCTACGGCAGCGAACGCGGGAAATGTACTGAAAGCGCAGCGATCCTTGCCATATGGGGTATGGCGGCGCAAGCGCGGAGGCCGCCTGCTGCAACTGCTCGATCCTCGGCGTCATGCCCGGCCTTGTGCCGGGCATCCACGTCTTGGGCGCCGAGGAGCCGAAAGACGTGGATGGCCGGGACAAGCCCGGCCATGACGTGCGGTTGCGACTTGGTCGTTAGCGTGCTTTCAACCTGCCCATGGTCAAATCCGGCAAAGCCAAGAAATGGGCCGCGCGCAGCGAGCGCCTATCCGCGGCGCTGCGGGAAAACCTCAAGCGGCGCAAGGCGCAGGCGCGCGGCCGGGCCGGCGCGGAGGACGCGGAACCGGCGGCCGCACCGGCCGGCAATGCCCCGGCACCCGACTTTCGCCGCAATCCGGGCGGGAAGTCGGGATCGGGTGAGGACTGAACGGGTTGTTGGGGGTGACATGGATCGCATTCGCATTGTCGGCGGCCGACCTCTGAACGGCACCATCCCGATTTCCGGGGCGAAGAACGCCACTTTGCCGCTGATGATCGCGAGCCTCCTCACCGAGGAGACGCTGACGCTCGACAACGTGCCGCGGCTTGCCGACGTCGTGCTGCTGCAGCGCATCCTCGGCAATCACGGCGTCGACATCACGACCTCCGGCAAGCGCGCCGGCGAGACCGCCGACAACGGCCAGACGCTGCACATTTCCGCCGCCACCATCGTCGACACCACCGCGCCCTACGACCTGGTCTCGCGCATGCGCGCCAGCTTCTGGGTGCTGGCGCCGCTGGTGGCGCGCATGGGCGAAGCGCGGGTGTCGCTGCCGGGCGGCTGCGCCATCGGCACACGGCCGGTGGATCTTCTGATCATGGCCATGGAGCGGCTCGGCGCGAAGGTCGAGATCGACGGCGGCTACGTGGTGGCGAAGGCGCCGCGCGGCCTCAAGGGCGGCGAGGTCGTGTTTCCCAAGGTCACGGTCGGCGGCACCCACACCGCGATCATGGCGGCGGCGCTCGCCGACGGCACCAGCGTGATCGAGAACGCGGCGCGCGAGCCCGAGATCGGCGACGTTGCCGCCTGCCTCAACAAGATGGGCGCGCGCATCTCAGGCGCCGGCACCGGCCGCATCGTGGTCGAAGGCGTGAGCAAGCTGCACGGCGCGCGCCATGCCGTGCTGCCAGACCGCATCGAGACCGGCACTTACGCGATGGCGGTCGCCATGGCGGGCGGCGACATCTTGTTGCAGAACGCGCGGCCGGAGCTGCTGCAGGCGGCGCTCGACGTGCTGACCATCAGCGGCGTCGCGGTGACGCCGACCAATCAGGGCATCCGCATCGCCCGCAACGGCGGTCACCTCGACCCGGTCGAGGTCACCACCGCGCCGTTCCCGGAATTCCCGACCGACCTGCAGGCGCAACTCATGGCGCTGATGACGCGGGCGCGCGGCACCTCGCACATCGTCGAGACCGTGTTCGAGAACCGCTTCATGCACGTGCAGGAGCTGGCGCGGCTCGGCGCCCGCATCCAGCTCGACGGCGAGCGTGCCACCATCGAGGGCGTCGAGCAGCTCAAAGGCGCGCCGGTGATGGCGACCGACCTGCGCGCCTCGGTGTCGCTGGTCATCGCCGCGCTCGCCGCCGAGGGCGAAACCATCGTCAACCGCGTCTATCACCTCGACCGCGGCTTCGAGCGGCTGGAGCATAAGCTCGGCCGCTGTGGCGCGGCAATCGAGCGCCTGTCCGGCTAGCCTCCAACTTGCTAGACACATCCGCTCGTCCCCGCGAAGGCGGGGATCCAGGCCGGATTCCCACTTGTGCGGAATGAGCGGAGACTCATAGCGTTAGCCGTTCGCATGCCTTCGAATTTCGCCTTACGAGCCTGTCTCCCCGTCGCCTCGCTCGCCATCGCCGCCGCGACCTTCCCCATCGCCGCCGGCGCCGAGGATTTTCCGTCGCGCCCGGTCCACATGATCGTGGCGTTTGCCCCCGGCGGCACCGCCGATTTCACCGCGCGCGTCATCGCCGACAAGATGCAAAAATTCCTCGGCCAGCCGATCGCCGTCGAGAACAAGCCGGGCGCCAATGGCGCCATCGGCGCCGAATACGTGGCGAAGTCCGACCCGGACGGCTACACCGTGTTCTTCACCACGGTCGGCGCCGTGGCGATCAATCCGGCGCTGCGCAGCGACCTGCCCTACGATCCGCTGAAGGATTTCGTCGCCGTCGGCAAAGCTGCGGTCAATTCCACCATCCTGGTCGTCAATGCCGCCATGAAGGTCAATTCGGCGCGCGAACTGGCCGACCTCGCGCGCCGCAAGCCGAACAGCATCACCATCGGCATCACCGGCCGCGGCGCCATTTCCGATCTCGGCCGGCAATTGTTCGAGGACGCCGCCGGCATCAAGCTGCAGGGCGTGCCGTATCGCGGCGCGGCGCCGGCCATGACCGACATTCTGGCCGGCCATCTCGACGGCCTGTTCGGCGACGTGCCGACCGTCATGGCGCAGGTGCAGGCCGGCAAGCTCAAGGCGCTGGCCGCCACCTCGTCGGAGCGCTCCGACATTTTTCCGAATGTGCCGACCTTCGTCGAGCAAGGCTTTGCCGGCGTGGTCGGCGACAACTGGGACGCGGTGCTGGCTCCGGCCGGCACGCCTGCCCCGATCGTCGCCAAGCTCAACGCCGCGCTGGTCGCGGCGGTGAACGATCCCGAGGTGCGCACGCGGCTGCACAATGCCGGCACCACGCCGGCGCCAAGCTCGCCCGAGGCGTTCGACACCTATCTGCGCAGCGAGATCGCCCGCTGGGGCAAGGTGATCCGCGACAAGGGCATCACCGGCGAATGAGCACGCGGATCGGCACGGCGGAGCCTGACAGCACATTCTTGGGTCAGGGGTTGGCGCTGAAGACCGTGCTCGATCGCGTGCCGGCGCTTGAGCCGGTCGAGGTCTGCACGTCGGCCCACGCCAGCGTCGAGAACGCCAATCGGCTGCAAGCCGGCGACGTCGACTTCGGCTTCATGGCCTCGAACTGGATCGGCCGCGCCAGGAACAGCGAGGCGCCGTTCTCGCAACGCATCGAACTGCGCATGGTGGCGCCGATGAATGCCGGGCCCTTATTCTTCGTTGCCCGTGCCGATTCCACGCTGCGCACGGTGCGCGACTTGCGCGGCCGACGCGTGGCGGTCGGGCCGCAGCAAAGCGGCATGGCCCAGCACGCCCGCGTCATCCTCGGCACGCTGGGCCTGACCTTCGACGACATCGCGCCGCTCTATCTCGACTTCGCCGCCGGCGCCGCGGCGCTCGTCCGCGGCGATGCCGACGCCCAGCTACAATGTCCGATCCCCAACAAGGTGATGACGGACCTCGCCGGGCGTGCGCCGATCCGCGTGCTGCCCTACGCCGGTGCCGATCTCGACACCGTGCTTCGCGCCGTGCCGTTCTATCGCCGCACCGTGATGCGCCAGGGCGCGATCCGCGGCCTCGACACCGATGTCGCGCAGGCCGCCGTGGTCAACGTGCTGGTCAGTCACGCGCGCGTCGCCGATGAGAAAGTGCGCGAGGTCGCGGCGACAATTTTTGCGGCGCGCGATGAGCTGCCGCGATTGAATCCGCTGTTCGAGGGCCTGGCTGGCTTGTTCGAGCCATTACGCGCGGAAGGCGGCGCCGCACTCGAATTCGGCGGCGTCACGCTGCATCCGGGAGCCGTCGCAGCTTATCGCGCAGCGAGTCTATTGACGTAACTACGCTCACCGTCATCCTGGGGTGCGCGCCGGAAGGCGCGCCTCGATGGGTGACGGGGCAGAGTCAGCGCGGCGTCAGGCCGCAAGCTCCGACATGATCCGGTAAAGCCGCGCCTGGCCCTCGAAACCGATGCCGGGGCGGTCGCTCAGAGTCAGATAGCCGTCGTGCAGCGCGGCGTCGTCGGCGAAGCCGCCGAAATCGCCGAACACGCCCGGATAGGATTCGGCGCCGCCGAGGCCGAAGCCGGCGGCGATCACCAGCGACATCTGGTTGCCGCCGTGCGGAAACAGCAGCCGTCGCGGCCATTGCTGGCGCGCCAGCATGTCGAGCGTGCGGGCATATTGCACGATGCCGTAGGCTTGCGGCGGATCGACCTGGATGACGTCGCCGCGCTGCGCGCGGAGGCCGCCGAAGCGCACCAGGTTCTCGACGTCCTGGGTCGAGAACAGATTTTCGCCGGTCGACAGCGGCGCGTCGTAACTGTCGGCGATCTCGGCCAGCAGCGCGAAATCGAGCGGATCGCACGGCTCCTCGAACCAGCGCAACCCGAACGGCTGCAAACCGCGCGCATAGGCCAGCGCTTCGGCGCGGCCGAATTTCGAATTGGCGTCGACCGCAAGCTTGCCGCCGTCCGGCAGGATCGACTTCACCGCCTCGACGCGATTGAGATCGTCTGCGAGCTTCATGCCGCCGACCTTCATCTTCACCATGGTGTAGCCGGCATCGAGATGGCGTTGCATCTCGTCCTGCAGGTCCTTGGTCGTCTTGCCCGGCGCATACCAGCCGCCGCCGACATAGCAAAAGACCTTCTCGGCGACCTTGCCGCCGTTGAAGCGCTCGGCCAGCAGGACGTGCAGCGGCAAGCCTGCAATCTTGGCGACCGCGTCCCACACCGCGACCTCGATGGTGCCGATACCGATCGAGCGCTCGCTGTGGCCGCCGGACTTCTCGTTCTGCATCATCGCGGCGAGGATTTTCTCCGGCGCGAAATTGTCGCCGGCCTCGTTGAGCAGCGATCTTGGATCGGCCTTGAGCACGCGCGGGATGAACCGCGCCCGCATCTGCGCGCCGCAGGCATAGCGCCCGGTCGAATTGAAGGCGAAGCCCACCACCGGCTTGCCGTCGCGCTTGACGTCGGTAATCACGGCGACCACCGAGGTGGTCATTTCGGAAAAGTCGATGCTGGAATTGGCCAGCGTCGAATTCAGCGGGACCGCGGTTTCGCGGATGTCGGTGACGCGCATGGAACTCCCTGCCTTGTCATGCCCCGCGAAGGCGGGGCACCCGGTAATCGTTGATCGTTTGCATCAAAAGCGCGTCGCGGACGATGACGGTCGATGGTGACGATGACAATCAATCCATATGAATCCCGGCGGCCTTCACCACCTTGTCCCAGCGCGCGGATTCGCTCCTGATGCGGTCGGCAAATTCGGCGGGCGAATTGGCGACGGCGATGAAGCCGAGGGCATCTAGCTTCTTCTTCACCTCCGGATCGGCCGCCATCGTCACGATGGCAGCGTGCCATTTGTCGATGATGGCCGCCGGCGTGCCGGCCGGCGCGACGATGCCGGTCAGCGTATCGCTTTCCAGGCCCGGCACGCCCTCCTCGCCGTTGGTCGGCAGATCGGGCAGCGCCGCGACACGGTCCTTCGAAAGGATTGCAATACCCCGCAGGCTGCCGTCCTTGATGGCGCCGATCGCCGGCGGCAGCGCCGTGAACGCGATCGGGGTGTGATTGCCGAGCGCCGAATTGATGGCGAGCGGCGCGCCGTTGAACGGCACCATCGTCAACGTGTCGAGGCCGAACATCTGCTTCATCTGCTCGGCGGCGAGGTGCGGCGTCGAGCCGGTCGACGGCTGGGCATAGCTCATCTTGTCCGGGTTGGCTTTGACGAGCGCGATCAGCTCCTTGAGGTTCTTCGCCGCCACCGACGGATGCACGGTGATCACGTTGGGCGACGCCGCCACCAGCGAGATCGGCGCGAAATCCTTGAGCGGGTCGTAGCCGATCTTCGAATACATGCTCGGATTGATGATGAAGCCGGTGGACACCGTGACGATGGTGTAGCCGTCCGGCGCGGCGCGCTTCCCCGTCTCGACGCCGAGATTGCCGCCGGCACCGGGCAAGTTCTCGACGTAGACCTGCTGGCCGAACGCGTCGCTCAGCCGCTCCGCCACCAGCCGCCCGATCACGTCGGTCGGTCCGCCGGCCGCAAACGGCACGATCATGCGGATCTTGTGGTCGGGATAGCTATCCGCCGCCCAGCACTGGCTGGCGATGACGAGACTCGCGCTAAGCGCGGCCAGACGCACGCCGATTGTCGTGGCCTTCATTCGGTCCTCCCTAGCATTGCCGGCGATGCTATCATTGTCCGGCCGCTCCGGGCAGGGAGCGCGAGCGAAGTTTTCATCAGCACGCACGAAGGCAGAAAAGGACAACCGATGGCCGGGCGCAAGGTAACGCGACAGGATCTCACCGCGGCGGCGGAGAAATACAAGAACTGGGGCAAATGGGGTCCCAATGACGAAATCGGCACGCTCAATTACACCAGCGCCGAAGACATCGTCGCCGCGGCGCGCCTCGTGAAGAAGGGAAAGGTGATCTCGCTGGCGCTCAATTTCGACAACAACGGCCCGCAGGGCGGCAAGACCAGTTATCCGGCGCTCGGCCGCATCAATCCGCTGCACACCATGCTGCGCACCGGCACCGACGCCTATTCGGGCGTGCTCGACAAGCGTGGCATCCGCGCCGCCGACGACATGGTGGTGATGCCGCTGCAATGCGGCACGCAATGGGACGGGCTGGGCCACGTGTTCTACGAGAACAACATGTGGAACGGCTACGATTGCCGCGAAGTGACCTCGTTCGGCGCGCAGAAGTGCGGCATCGAGAAGACCAAGGCCAAGATGGTCGGCCGCGGCGTGTTTCTCGACGTCGCCCGGGCGCTGGGCAAGGATTGCCTCGACGACGGCTACGGCATCACCTGCGCCGATCTCGATCTCACCGCCAAGAAGCAGAAGGTCGAGTTCAAGCGCGGCGACTATATCGTCGTGCGCACCGGCCAGATGGAGCGCTGCCTCAAAGCCGGCAATTGGGACGGCTATCCGGGCGGCGACGCGCCGGGTTTTGCCTTCGAGACGCTGGAATTCGTCGCCAAGACCGAGCTCGCGGCGCTGGCCAGCGACACCTGGGGCTGCGAGGTGCGGCCGAACAATACCGAAGGCGGCATCAACCAGCCCTGGCACTGGATCACCATCCCGATCATGGGCATGACCATGGGCGAAATTTTTTATCTGAAGGATTTGGCCGCGGATTGCGCCGCCGACGGCGTTTACGAATTCATGTTCGTGGCGCCGGCGATTCCGATCACCGGCGCGGTCGGCTCGCCGACCAATCCGCTGGCGATCAAATAAATGCAGGATGGGTTGTGCGCAGCAAAATCCATCGATCAGCCTGACCGCTCCATGGTGGGTTTCGCTGCGCTCAATCCACCCTACGGCTTCGGCGCATATCGAACGCCGGTGAAAAAGGCGATGCCGGCGAGCGCCGTGATCACACCGGCAAAAGATACATTGGCCGCGAGCGAGCCGGCGATCGCCGACAATAGCCCGATGCCGATCACCGGCAGCGAATTGCCGGCGAAGCAGACCACCAGATAGCTCGACACCACCTCGCTGCGCCGGTCGGCGGGCGCGATGCGATTGACGACTTCGAGACTGCCGCGATAGCCGAGGCCGCCGGACACGCCGGTGCCCGCGGCGGCGATCAGCAAGACCGGCAACGACTGCAGGATTTGCGCCGCGACCAGAAGCCACAGGCTCGGCAGCAGCAGCACCAGGCTCCCCAGCATCGTGATCCGGCTGTCCAGCCGGCCGGTCGACAGGATCGTCACCGCGGCGATGAAGAACAGCTCGCCGACGATGGCGCCGGCCATCAGCGGCGCCGGCAGATGCAGGCTTTCGCGCAGCAGGCTCGGCACCAATGCGGCATAGAAGCCGATCAGCGCAAAAGCGGCGAAGGCGGCGACCGCGGGCGACACGAATTGCAAGCGGATGCGCTGCGGCACGCCGAGCCGCGGCTGCAACGACACCTCGGCCACGCGTTTGCGCTTCGCCAGCGTCTCCGGCGCCAGCACAATGGCGCCGGCGGTGGCGCAGAGCACGACGAAATAAACGTAAAACGGAAGCTGCAGCCGTTCCGGCGCGAGCTGCGCCAGCAACCCGCCGAGCAGCGGGCCGATGGCGCAGCCGAAGAAATTCGACGCGGCGGCGATGCGCGCGGCGGCGCCGCGGCCGCCGTCGTGATGAAGCTCGGCGATCCATGCCGTCGCCGCGCCGGCAGCCAGTCCGGTGGAAAAGCCGCTCAGCGCCCGCGCCACGAACAGCCACGCCGTCCCGGTGGCGAAGGCGAACGCCGCCGCGCTGGCCATGCCGACGCCGATCGCCGGCCAGGTTACGGTGCGCCGGCCGATCTGGTCGGCGAGCCGGCCGAACAACAACAGCGCAACCAGGTTGCCCAGCACATAGGCCGCATAGATCAGAGTCAGCGTCACGCCGGAAAAACCGAACGCGCTGCGGAACAGCGGATAGAGCGGCGTCGGCATGATGGCGCCGACGAACATCACGCCGAGCTCGACGGCGACGACGATCAGAGCGGTCCTGTTGGCGTGTTTCTTTTGTGTTTCGGTCAAGGCAACCGACTCTTTGATGAACCGCGTCGCGTCACGGCCGGACTTGTTCCGGCCATCCACGTCTTCGATTCCGCGCAGCCGTAAAGACGTGGATGCCCGCGACGAGCGCGGGCATGACGGCAACAGGACAATATCATGACCCCTGCGATCGTTCCGGTTGCCTTAGCCGCGCTCGAACGCTGCGGCGGCGCGATAGATCGTGGCCTCATCATACATGCGGCCGACCAGCATCAGGCCGATCGGACGGCCGTCTTCCATGCCGCACGGCACGCTGATGGCGGGATGGCCGGTGACGTTGAATGGGCAGGTGTTGCGCGTCGCCTCCCAACTCCGGCGCGTGATCTCCTGCGGCGTCGCGCCTTTTGGCGGAATCGGCGTCGCCTTCATCGGCGTGGTCGGCAGCAGCAATAGATCGTGCGCGGTCAGCGCCGCGTCGTAGGCGGCGCGCAGCCGGCGCCGGATATTTTGCGCCTTGCCGTAATAGCGGCCGCCGTAGCGGTCGATGGTGTAGCGGCTCAGGATCGAGGCGATCTTGATGGTATCGGCCAAATCGTCGGCGCGGTTGCGCCAGCCCATCGCTTTTTCCATCAGGCCGGTCATGTAAAGCCCTTCGTGGTTGATGCCGGCGCCGTTCATTTCGAGGAGCGTGATGCAGGCGGCATCGCCGCGGATCGCCGCCCAGACCGGAAAGCCGTCGGCGTGCGCCGGCACCGAGATGTCTTCGACCGCGGCGCCCAGTGCGGCGAAGCGCTTCGCCGCCTCGCGGACCTGCGCATCGACATCAGGCTCGGAGTTCGGATGGCCGAAGCCTTCTTGCATCACGCCGATATGCAAACCGTCGATGCCGACGTCGAGGGCGTCGGCGTAGCGGCCGGCCGGAACGCCGCGCTGCCGCGCATCGATGCCGTCCGGCCCGGCGATGACTTCGAGCAGGAGCGCATTGTCGCGCACGTTCGCGGTCATCGGCCCACAGGCGTCGATGGTCATCTCCAACGGCGCGATGCCGGTATAGGGCACGAGCCCGAAGGTCGGCTTCAGGCCGACGATGCCGCAAAAACTCGCCGGAATGCGGATCGAGCCGGCTTGGTCGCCGCCGATCGCCATATCCACGTCGCCGGCGGCGACCAGCGCGGCGCTGCCGGACGACGAGCCGCCGGTGGTGTAGCCGGGCTTGCGCGGATTCTGCACCGGGCCGGTCGACGAGGTGTGGCTGCCGCCCGACACGCAGAAATATTCGCACACCGCCTTGCCGGCGATCTCGCCGCCGGCATCGAGGATGCGGGTGACGATGGTGGCGTCGACGTCGGGCACATAGCCTTCGAGAATGTCGGCGCCGATCATCATCGGCACGCCGGCGAGACAGACGTTGTCCTTCAGCGCCACGCGGCGGCCGGCGAGCTTGCCGCCCGGCGCGCCCTTGATCGCGGTCTTCACGTACCAGGCGCCGTAGCGGTTCTCGTCGCCTTGCGGGCGATGAAACGGACGCTGCGGATATTTCACCGCCGGCACTTCGTCCGGCATGGCGTCGAGCGCCGCATAGGCCTGCGCCAGCGGGCCGACGATCTCGACGACCGCGCGCAGGTAATCGTCGCTCGGCGTCATGCCGAGCTTTCGCGCCGCCTGCCGCAGCTCCGTGATGCCGGGTTTTTCGAACATGATGCCTCCTCATTGCCTCCATGCGCCGCATGGGGTCGCGACAGGTCAGGATATTCCATATGCTGGCCGGGTCGAGGGAGGGCCAGTCATGACACGGACCCTGCTGCTGGCGCCGGTCGCGCTCGCCGCGCTCGCCGTCGTCGCGCCCGCAAGCGCGCAGGCGCAGGACTACAAAGGCAAGACCATCACCGAGATCGTCAACTATCCGGCCGGTGGACCGACCGACATCGAGGGCCGCATCGTCGCCCAGCATCTGCCCGATCACCTCGCCGGGCATCCCACCGTGATCGTGAAGAACATGGGCGGCGCCGCCGGCCTGATTGGCGCCAACGCGCTCGGCGAGGCGCCGGCGAACGGCGAAACCATCGGCTTCTTCACCATGGAGACCGCCACCCAGATCCTGGGCAATCCCGCGATCCACACGCCGCTGTCCAACTTCGTGCTGGCTGCGGGTGTGCAGAGCCCGCTGGTCGCCTATATGCGCCGCGACACGCCGCCCGGCGTCAACGTGCCGGCCGACCTCATGAAAACCAGGGACTTCAAGGCGCTCACGCTCAACGGCCAGAATTCCAACACGCTGAACCTGACGCTCTCGCTGGATCTGTTGGGCGTGACCTATCTGCCGGTGCCCGCTTATGTCGGGCTCAAGGAGGTCGAGACCGCGATCCTGCAGAACACCGGGCAAATGGCCAACACGTCGTTGTCGGGATGGATCGGGTCGGCCGAGCCCGCACTCGGCAATCTCGTGATCCCGATCTGGCAGCTCACGCCGCGCGACGCCAACGGCGGCTATCCGCGCAGCGCCAACCTGCCCAACCTGCAAACCTTCGAGGAGTTCTATGCCAGCGTGAAGGGCAGCCCGCCGCCGGCCGATGACATCCGCTACCGGGCGCTGCGCACCATGATCGATCCGCAGCTCGCGATGTTTCGCATGGCCTTGCTGCCGCCGAAGACGCCGGCCGATACGGTCGCGACCATGCGCAAGGCGTTTGCGGAGATGTGGGCCGATCGGGCTTTCCTCGCCGATTATGCCCGGGTCATGAAAACCGAGCCGGTTCTCGTTTCCGGCGACCAGGGCCAGAAATTGCTCGCCGCGACCGGCACGGTGCCGAAGCCGATCAAGGATTTTCTGGTCGACTACAGCACCCGCATGACGTCGAAATAGCGTTACCTCGATCTTCGGCGCCGGCGCCGGCGCCGGCGCCGGCCGGCACGGCCTCATAGCGATCACATAATCGTCATGGCCGGGCTCGTTGTTCAGCCCATCCACGTCTAAGGCCGCTGCGGGAGCGAACGACGCGGATGCCCGCGACAAGCGCGGGCACGACGGCTCCGGGTTGCGCTTTGCCCTTCATCGATTACCTTTAGGCCCATCCAACCATAACCGACGGGCGGCCTCGCCATGAGCACGCAAATCGACACCAAACAATATCCCGTGACCCACACCGAAGCCGAGTGGAAGAAGCTGCTCACGCCCGAGCAGTATCACATCATGCGCGAGCACGGCACCGAGCGGCCGGGTAGCTGCGCGCTCAATTACGAAAAGCGCGCCGGCGCGTTCTCTTGCGCCGGCTGCGGGCAACCGCTGTTTGCGTCGAAGCGGAAATTCGAGAGCGGCACCGGCTGGCCGAGCTTCAACGATCCGGAGCCGGGCGCGGTCGAGACCACGACCGACGATAGCTGGGGCATGGTGCGCACCGAGGTGCATTGCAGCCGCTGCGGCAGCCATCTCGGCCACGTCTTCGAGGACGGCCCGCCGCCGACCCATCTGCGCTACTGCATCAACGGCGTGGCGATGAATTTCAAGCCGGCGTGATCTTTTAGGGTGAGTTAGCCGCGAAGCGGCGTAGCCCACCAATAGCCTATCGGTGGGTTACGCGCCTGCGGCGCAAACCCACCCTACAGCGCGACGTTGCGCGAAGATTATCTTGGACTGTCGAGGAATTCCTCGGTGTAGAGCATGCGCATGTCCGGCTTGGCCGGCAAAATGTCCATCTCCGGAAACGAATTGCCGATCGCGTCGAGCGCCTTGGCGGAAAAGCGCAAGTTCCGCGACATCATCGGCATGACGTCGTCGTATTCGCGGCTCTCGATCGCCTCGTCGAGGCCGGTCACCTGGCGCGCCACGCGCACGGTCTCGGCCTTGTTGGCCGCCATGAAGGCGATGGTCTCCTTCCAGCCGGCGAGGAAGCGCCGCACCTGGTCGGGCTTGTTGTTGATCATGTCGTCGGTGGCGTAGATGACGTGAGTGTGGAAATCCTTGATGTAGGTGCCGAACTCGAGCAGCAGCCGGCCGTCGCCGGTCTTCTCCAGTTGATAGCCCTGCGACGACGACAGCACCACGCCGTCGATCTGGCCGCGCTTCATGGCCGCCAGCATCGTGGTCATGGCGCCGAGCGCGACCGGCGTGATGCCGCCCGAGCCGAAGCCGAGTTGCCGCGACAATTCGCGCGCCAGCCAATCGCTCAGCGAGCCGGCGGTGGTGACGCCGATCTTGGTGCCTTTGAGATCCTGCGGCGTCTTGATGGCCGGCGCTGCGCCGACGATCAGGCCCATGCTCAGCGGCTCGTTGGCGAGCGCGCCGACCGCCTTGGCCGGCACGCCCTTGGCCAGAAATCCCATGGCCGGCCCGGAGCCGAGACCGAAGTCGACGGAATTCGCCACCAGGCCCTGCTGCAATTTGGCATCGCCGGCGAAGATGGTGACGTCGACGTCGAGATCGTGCTTGGCCCAGATGCCTTCCGCCGCGCCGATCTCGATCGGCGCGAAGGCGAACGGCTGGTTCACCGATTTGCCGACGCGGATTCTGTCGGCAGCGAGCGCGGCCGACGCGCCGGCGACGACCGCGGCAAACAGCAGTGCGGCAAGCGCCCGATAGTGTGCGCACAACAATTCAGCCTCCCAGGGCCGGAGAGCGGACCAGCACTTCGGCGCCGCTCGCCGTACAGCGCACGATCGCCGACAGAAGGGCGGCGCCGGCATTGTCGTCGATCGTGCCGATCTGAATAGTGTAGATGCCGTTATCCGTCAGCACGCTGTTCTCTGCCGCAGCGAATTCGGGGCCTTCGTGCAATGACAAGCCGATGCCGTGGCCGACGCTGCCGCCGAGCGCGGCGTGAAGCCGGTACGGCGACAGCGCGGTAACGGCTTTGCCGTAAAGCGCACCG
>JASHQO010000126.1 GCA_030039105.1 Xanthobacteraceae bacterium | reverse complement strand
TCACTCGGCCCGGTCGCGCCGGACGGCCGTCAATGACGGCGGCAACAACGTCGGCTATTCCCGTTCCAAGCGGCATCATCGGTCAGCTAGGCGGTTCACCGGCGGAAAATCCAAAAAGACGCGGGAATGCGAATCGGGCCATTCGAGATGTCGATCATCTCATGAACGTCGTCGCCATAGCAAATATCAGAAACCGCCGGCATTGCGAGGGGCGCAGCGACAAAGCAATCCAGACTCGGTGCCGGCAGCTCTGCATTGCTACGCTCCGCTCGCAATGACGAGCTAACCTGCCGTTCGGCGCTAGAAAAAGCCGACGGATTCGCAGCCGGTGCCGGCCTTGAAGCTGCCCTTATGGCGCCGGTTCGGAATGTCGATGATATGCATGGAGCCGTCGCCCTGGCAGGCGACGAACAACTCGTCGCCGCGGAACGCCATGTCCATCGGTTGCGAGCCGACCTTGATCGCGGTTTGCTGGCGAAAGGTCGGCTCGATCAGGCTCACCGTGTCGCTGTTCAGGCTGGTGACGCCGATCAAGCTGTTGTCGGGGGCGTAGCGCGCGATCTGCGCCGCCTTCGGCACGTCCTTGAGCACGATCTCGTCGCGGACCGCGCCGGCCGCGGTGTCGATCAGGAACAACGTCGGCTGCGCGTCGTCGACGGCGACCACGGTGCGGCCGTCGGCGGAGATGGCGATGCCAGCGAGCGGCCGCGGCGTCTTGATCTTGCCGAGGAGCTTGCGCCGCGGCAGATCGATCACCGACACCGTGCCGTCCTCCTCGTTCTCGGTGTAAAGGCGCTGCCCGTCCGGCGAAATGATGAGGCGGTGGCCGTTGGTCGAGCCGGAGTCGATCGCTTCGACAACCTTGTTGGTCTGGCGATCGATCACCGCCACCGCCGCCGAGTTCTCGCAGGTGATGTAGATCAGCCCGTCGGGCCCGAGCTTGAGCGTATGCGGGGCGATATAGGGCCGCAGATCGATGGTGGCGAGGAGCGCGCGCTTGTGCAGATCGAACACGCACAACAAATGCTGCGGGTTGGGATTGCGGCCATGGATGCCGTCGCCGAAGATCGGCACATAGGCACGGCCGGTCTCCGGCACGACAAGCAGTTCATGCACGGTGCGCGGAAATCCGTCGATCACCACCTCGGTCGCGTAGCTGGCCGGGTCGAGAAACAGGACCTTGCCGCCCATCTTGTCGACCGCGATCATTCCGTGTGAATTTCCTGCGCCGGCCATCGTCTTGGTCCTCGATTGGTCGCCTACCTTACCGCGTCACGCCTGCGCTTGTCGCGGCCATCCACGGTTACGACGTTATTGCATGGGAGAGAAAGCATGACCGGTATTTCCAGCCACAACATGAAATTCCTGAGCCACAGCGACCAGGGCGGCCGCGGCGACGGCGTGCAGGTCATGGTCAATCGCGGCCACGCCTATATCGGCCACGGCTTTTCCAACGGCATCACCATCATCGACGTCCGTGACGCCAGGAAGCCGAAGACGGTCAA
The DNA here is from genome assembly GCA_030039105.1 of Xanthobacteraceae bacterium. GTDB lineage: Bacteria > Pseudomonadota > Alphaproteobacteria > Rhizobiales > Xanthobacteraceae > BOG-931. The sequence continues at coordinate 9,383 of JASHQO010000126.1, read as the reverse complement.
TTTCCTGGCCTGCCCGCCCAATACCCGCGCACACCATCTGCAGGCCCACGGCGATCTCCTGCTCGCCGTCAACGGTCCGAGCGTGTGGACCATGCAGGTGACCCAGGAGTCGTATTTCACCGGTACCTCGGGCGACGCGCTCAAGGGCCAGCAGTTCACCGCCGGGCTTCGCGTCTACGATCTGGCGAAGCCGGCGGAGCCGCGCGAGATCGCGTTCCTGCCGCTCGGCGGCTTGGGGCCACACCGCATCTGGTATGTCGGCGAGCGTTACGCCTACGTCTCGGTGCATCTGCCGGAATTCTCCGACCATATCCTGGTCATCGTCGACATGAAGGAGCCGACCAAGCCGCAAGTGGCCGGCAAATTCTGGCTGCCGGGCATGTGGACCGCGGGCGGCGAGACGCCGACCTGGCCGAAGGGGCGGCGCTACGCGCTGCATCACGGCCTGGTCGCCGGCAATCTCGCCTACACCGCCTGGCGCGACGGCGGCATGGCCATCGTCGACGTCGGCGATCCGGTCAAGCCGAAGCTCGTCTGTCATCGCAACTGGGATCCGCCGTTCGGCGGCGGCACCCATTCGCCGCTGCCGCTGCCGGACCGCAATCTCTTGGTCGTGGCTGACGAGGCGAACTTCGCCGATTGCTCCTTGGGCCTGCGCTACATCTGGACGTTCGACGTCCGCGTGAAGGAGAACCCGATCAGCATTTCAACCATGCCCGTGCCGCACGAGATCGACTACTGCAAGAAGGGCGGCAATTTCGGCCCGCATAATCTCTGGGAGAACCGGCCCGGCGCGTTCCAGAGCTCGCGCACGATCTTCGCCACCCTGCACAATGCCGGCGTGCGCGCCTACGACATCGCCAATCCGTTCCAGCCGCGCGAGATCGGCCATTACGTGCCGCCGCCGCCTGAGCGCATGTACGATCCGCGGCCGAACCGGCCGCAGGTGATCCAGTCCTGCGATTGCTTCGTCGACGCGGAAGCGCGGATGTACGTTACCGATTCCAACGCCGGCCTCTACATTCTGCAATTCGAAGGGGCGTGAATCCCGTAGGGGCGAATGAGCGAAACGTAATCCGCCGCTCGCTGCAAGCCTGCCCGGCGGGTTGCGCCCTGCGGCTAACCCGCCCGACGGCTGCTCTCCACATTGACAGTGGGAGTCGGCCCCACCACACTCCCGTGGGCGAGAGCCGCATAAGCGGCCTTGAGGGGAGGGGACATCATGGCACAGACCGTGGAAGGCTTCGTCAACGCCGCGTTGGACGAGGCCAAGATTTCGCCGTTGCATCAGCGAGTCATCGCGCTGATCGCCGCGGGATATTTCTGCGACGTCATCGATTACACGATCTATGGCTCGCTTGTTCCCTTCATCATCAAGTCCGGCTTGCGGCCTGCCGACGCCGCCATGATCGGCAGCGCCACCATCTTCGGCCTCGCGCTCGGCACCGCCGGCCAGGGCGAGTTCTCCGATCGCCTCGGCCGCAAGTTCGTCTATCAGTTCAACCTGCTGTTCTTCGGTGTCTTCACCATCCTCGGCGCGCTGACGCCAAACGTCACGTTGCTGGTCGCCTGCCGCTTCATCGCCGGACTGTTCCTGGGGGCCGAGCAGCCACTCGCTTTCGCCTATGCCGGCGAATGGACGCCCAAACGCATCCGCGGCCGCGTGCTGGCGGTCGTGCACTTCATCGGCGGCGCCATGGTGTGGCCGATCGGCACTGGGCTCGTACTGTGGTTCGGCGCTATGTTTGCGGCATCGGGCGCCGATCCAGTCGCGGCCAGTTACGTCTGGCGCGGCGTGTGGATCCTGATCGGCGTGCTGGCGCTGATCGTCTGGGTATTCCGCTTCACGCTGCCGGAATCGCCGCGCTATCTCGCGACCCACGGTCGCGGCGACGAGGCGCTCGACATTCTCGGCCGCCTCGGCGTCGCCAAGCCGGCGGAGCCGCTGTCGAACGACGCCGCGAGCAACACCAGGAGCGATCCGTTCGGGGTCGTGTTCAGCATGTTCCCGAGGCGCGTCATCGCCGGAATGATCTGCTTCACGGCGTTCTTCGGCATCGCCATCGGGCTCGGCGCCTGGCTGCCGAACATCATGAACGCCAAGGGCTTCAGCATCACCAAGTCGCTGCTATATACGCTGGCGATGAATTTCGCGGTGCCGTGCGCGAGCATCTTCATGATGTATGCGCTCGATAAATTCGGCCGCAAGATCACGGCGATCTGCACCTTCATCCTCGCCGGACTGATGGCGATCGCATTCGGTAACGCTCAGACCGCGGCCGAGCTGATCGTTATCGGCTTCATTATGACCTTCTTTGTTCAGGTCGCCGGCAATTCGATGCAGATTTTCGCTTCCGAAGTGTTCCCGACCAACGCCCGCGCGTCCGGGTTCGGCTGGTGCTCGGGTGTCGGCCGCTTTGCCACCGCGTTCATCATGCCGACGATTCTTTGGATTCAGACCGCCTACGGGCTGACCACTGTGTTCGTCTGCCTGGCGATACTGTTGTTCATCGCCGCGGTCGCGGTCACCCAGCTCGGCCCGGAAGCGCGGCAGAAGAGCCTCGACGAGATCGCGCCGCCGACCGGGTAGGATTGCATCGTCATTGCGAGCCAACGGGTCCGGCCCGCGAAGTAGCCGGCCCGACGACAAGCTCCGCGAAGCAAACCGGCGGCAGGACGGTTGCTGGATCGCGTCGTCGTTTGCGCTCCTCGCAGTGACGAAGCTCAGCCGCGCCAGTAGCGGTCTTGCCAGCTACGCGACAGGCGCATGGCGGAGAGGATCAATCCCGCCATCGAATAGGTCTGCGGGAAATTACCCCACAGCGTGCCGGTCTTCGGGTCGACGTCCTCGGACAATAGCCCGTAGCGGTTGCGGTGGTTGAGCGCGTCGATGAACAGGTCCTTGGCCGCGTCGCGGCGGCCGAGCGACCACAGCGCGTCGATCAGCCAGAACCGGCAGATCAGGAACGCCGTCATCGGCAGGCCGAAATCGTCCTCGTTGGCGTAGCGCATGACGTGCTTCTCGCGCATCAGCTCGCGCTCCATGGCGGCGACGGTGGAGGCGAAGCGCGGATCGTCGATCTCGACCACGCCGAGATCGGCGAGCAGCAGCACGCTGGCATCGAGCTCGTCGGAGCCGAACGCCGCGGTGAAGGCGCCGCGCTTCTCGTTCCAGGCGCCGTCGATCAGCGCGGCGTGCATCGGCTCGGCGATCGAGTTCCAGTATTTGGCGCGGTCGTCGAGTCCGATGCGGGTGGCGATGGCGGCAAGCCGCTGGCAGCCGGCCCAGCACATCGCCGCCGAATGGGTGTGGATGCGGGCGCGGCCGCGATATTCCCAGATGCCGGCGTCGGGCTCGAACGCCTTCTTGGCGGCGCGGTGGCCGAGCGTCTCGAGCAGATGAAACAAACCCTCGTCGCCCGGCCGCGGCAGGCGGCGGTCGAAGAACATCGGCATGGCGGCGAGAATGACGCTGCCATAGGTGTCGTGCTGGATCTGGTCGACTGCGGCGTTGCCGACGCGCACCGGCCCGTCGCCGCGATAGCCTTCGAGATCGGGCGCGGTGCGCTCGCCGATGTCGGTGGTCGGCACCACGCTATAGACCGGGCGCAGCTCCTGGTCCGCCTTCGAGGCGATCGACAGCGTGAAGGAAATGAATTCCTCCATGGTGCGCGTCGCGCCGATGCGATTGAGCGCCTGGACGACGAAATAGGCGTCGCGCAGCCAGCAATACCGGTAATCCCAGGTGCGGCCGGATGACGGCGCTTCCGGAATCGACGTGGTGTGGGCGGCGATGACGCCGCCGGTCTCGTCGAAATTGGACAGCTTCAGCGTGATGGCGGCGCGGATGATCGCTTCCTGCCAGTCGTAGGAGATCGACAGCCGCCGCACCCATTCCATCCAATACTCGTAGGTGCGCTCGATGAATTCACGGCAGGTCTTTTCCAGATCGCCGGAATACGGCTCGTCGGGGCCGAGCACCATGTGCAGCGGCCGCGTCAGCACGAACGGCGCTTCGCTCTCGATCAGCGACAGCGGCGCGTCGGTGGTGAGCCGGATCACGGTGGCGTCGGTCGAATAGCGGATGTGGTTGCTGCCGAGCGAGCGCAGCGGCAGCGGCTTGCCGTAATCGCAGGCCGGCCGCACGCGGATGGTGATGCGCGGCAGGCCCGCGACCGGCTCGACGATACGGAATAGCTGCGGCGGACGGAACACGCGGCCGAACTGGCGGAAGCGCGGCGCGAAGTCGGAGATCCGCACTTTGGCGCCTTGGCTGTCGGTCAGCTCGGTGCAGACGATGGCGGAGTTGCGCACGTATTCCGACGTGAACTCGGTCATGTCGTCGAGCACGACGTCGGTAAAGCCCTTCTCCTCCTTGCCGGAGAGCAGGCGGCAGAAGATCGGATCGCCGTCGAACCGCGGATAGCACCACCACACGATCCGCGAGCATGGATCGACCAATGCCGCCGTGCGGCCGTTGCCGATAACGGCGAGATCGAGCCCGTGATCCCTCATTCTGCCGCGCCCACGCCTTCGGCCGCGATGCGCGCCAGCCAGGCCCGCACCGATTCCGGCTTGTCGAAATGGCCGTTGCTGTCGGCGAGCGTGCGGCCGACCGAAAAGCCCAAGCCGCCGAATTTGGCGATGACGCCGAACACCGGCTCGTCTGTGGTATCGTCGCCGATGAAGATCGGATTACGGCCGGCGAACGGCGGAAAGCTCATCAACTCGCGCACCGCCTCGGCCTTGTTGATGCCGGCCGGCTTGATTTCCACGACCTGCTTGCCCGGCAGAATCTCCAACGATCCTTTCGGCGCTCGCGCACTGATCGCCTCGACCGCGGCGCGCAGCTTGGCCTCCATGTTCGGCGCCAGGCGATAGTGCAGCGCCAGCGAATAGCCTTTGTCCTCGGCCAGGATGCCGGGTCCGAGCTCGGTGACGGCGGCAAGCTTGCGCTTGAGCGCGGCGCCGAGCGGCGTCGCCCGCAGATACGGCGTGGCGTCGGCGCTGGCGCGCATTTCCGCGCCGTGGCCGCCGATGGCGGCGAGCTGCAGCGGCGAGAAGATCAGATCGATGTCGTTGAGCGGGCGGCCGGAGACCAGCGCCACCGCGCCGCCGGTCAGGTCGTCGATCCGCGCCAGCGTGCGCCGCAGCGGCGGCGGCACCCAAACCTGCTGCGGTGACGGCGCCAGATCGAGGATCGTGCCGTCGATGTCGAGCAATATCGCGCATTTCCGCAAATCGGGAATGAGCGAGGTATCGGCAAGCGCCATGTCGAGATCCGAAATGTCGAGGCTCATGTGCGTATTCGCGATCCGTTGTTCAATCGATGAAGGCCAGCGGCCGGCTCACAACTTCGAGCGATTTGCGCTCGGCGGCGACGCCGAAGCGGGCTTCGACGGCAGCGGCGGCGATCATGAGGACGGCGCCGATGGCATAACCCGAGGCCACGGCAGCGCGCGACCCGGTGCCGATCAGCACGCCGAACAGCAGCGGTCCGATAATGCCGCCGACCGCGGTGCCGACGGCGTAGAAGAAGGCAATGGCGAGGGCGCGGATCTCGAGCGGGAAAATCTCGCTTACCGTCAGATAGGCCGAGCTCGCCGCCGCCGAGGCGACGAAGAACACCGTCATCCAGGCCGCGGTCAGCGTCGTGGCAGTGAGAAGGTTCTGGCTGAACAGATAAGCGGTGACGGCGAGCAGGACGCCGGAGACCGCGTAGGTCGACGCGATCATGATCTTGCGGCCGACGGTGTCGAACAGGCGACCGAGCAGCGTCGGGCCGAGCACGTTGCCGGCGGCAAACGGCAGGATGTACCAGCCCACGGCATGGGCCGGCGTGCCGTAGAATTCGCCGAGAACCAGCGCATAGGTGAAAAAGATCGCGTTGTAGAAAAACGCCTGCGCCGCCATCAGGGCCAAGCCGACCAGGGTGCGCTGGCGATAGGTCTTGAACAACGTCTCGGCAACCTCGCGCAGCGGCGTGTGATCGCGCGTGCGCAGCCGCACTTTCGGCAGGCCGCGCGCCGGCGCAGCGTCGCCTCGAGGGAGTTGTGCCTCGATGCCGCGGACGACCGCGAGCGCCGCCTGCGGGCGGCAATGGGTCATCAGCCACCGCGGGCTTTCCGGAATCCACAATCGCATCACCACGATGACCAGTCCTATTGTTGCGCCGATCAGGAACGCGACGCGCCAGCCGATGGCCGGGTCGATGAAAGCCGGATCGAGCAGCACGATGGCGCCACCCGCGCCCAACGCCGCGCCAAGCCAGAAGCTGCCGTTGATGAGGAGGTCGGTCCAGCCGCGTAGCCGCGCCGGAATGAGCTCCTGGATTGTCGAATTGATGGCAGTGTATTCGCCGCCGATGCCGGCGCCGGTGAAAAAGCGGAACAGCGCGAAGCTCCACGCGTTCCAGGCGAGCCCGGACGCCGCGGTCGCCACCAGATAGACCGTGAGCGTGATCGTAAACAGCTTTTTGCGTCCGAGCCGATCGGTCAGCCAGCCGAAAAACAACGCGCCGAGCACGGCGCCGGCCAGATAGCAGCTACCGGCAACGCCGATCTGTGCGTCGCTCAAGGCCAGAGCTGAGCCCTGCTTGAGCTCGCCCGACAGCGCGCCCGCCAATGTCACTTCGAGCCCGTCGAGGATCCAGGTGATGCCGAGCGCCACGATCACCAGGATATGGAAGCGCCCGAACGGCAGCGCATCGAGTCGGGCCGGTATGTCGGTGATGACGACGGTGCCGGAATGGCTGCCGGGCGGCGCTGCGGCGCTGCTTTGCCGCCGATCGCGAGACGAGACAGGCGGAACCGCGTCGCGACTAAGGTCTTGATGCGGCGAGACGTTGCCTGCGGAAAGTGCCATAGCCGAATGCCGCCAAGCCCGGGCTCCCACCCCACTAACGCCTTGTGCGGTCGAGGGTTCCGGCTGCGCCGCAGCTTAACGCGCAGGGCGGAGACAGGGCTTCAGCGCATCTCGGCGGCCGTGCCGGAATAGGAAATGCGCCAGATCGTGCCGCTGGCATCCTCGGAGATCAGCAATGCACCGTCCTTGTCGACGGCGACGCCGACCGGGCGGCCCCAGACTTCGCCGTCATTGATCACGAAGCCGGTGGCGAAATCCTCGTACGCGCCGGTCGGCGCGCCGTCCTTCACGATGACGCGGATGATCTTGTAGCCGGTGCGGTTGGCGCGATTCCACGAGCCGTGCTCGGCGGCGAAAATATTGCCGCGATATTCGGCGGGAAATTGCGTGGCATCGTAGAACGTCATGCCGAGCGAGGCCGAATGGGCTTGCAGCAGCACGTCGGGAATCGTGATCTTGTCCTGCAGCTCCGGCCGCTCGCCGCGGTGACGCGGATCCTCGTTGGCGCCGATGTAATACCAGGGCCAGCCGTAGAACGCGCCCTCGCGCACGCGGGTGATATAGTCGGGCGGCACATTGTCGCCGAGGCCGTCGCGCTCGTTGGTCGAGCACCATACCATGCCGGTCGAAGCCGCCACCGCCATGCCGACGCAGTTGCGGATGCCGGTGGCGAAGACGCGGCGGTTGCCGCCATCCGGATCGAACGCGAGCACGTCGGCGCGATCGGTCTCGCTGCCCCAGGTCGCGCCGAGCGGATGATTGGCTTGCCAGGCCTGCAACGCCGCGGCGCTGAGCTTCTCCATGTCCTCGGCGACGTTGGAGCCCGAGCCGACCGACACGTACATGATCTTGCCGTCGGGCGAGAATTGCACGTCGCGCGTGCGGTGGCCGCCGACCGGAAGATGCGGCACCACGGGCTCGGCCGGCGCGCGCGCGACGAGGTCGCCGTTGCGATAGGGGAAGCGGACCACGGAGTCGGTATTGCCGACATAGACCCACTGCGGATCGGAGCCGGGCGGATAGAACGCGATGCCGAACGGGCCGTCGAGGCCGAATGCGAACACCGACGCTTGCGTCTGGCCGCTGCCGCCCGCGCGCAACACGCGGATGCGGCCCGCGGCGCTCTCGGCGGCGAACACGTCGCCGTTCGGCGCGACGCGGATGAGGCGCGGTCCTGAAAGACCGGATGCAAATAGGTTGACTTCGAAGCCGTTTGGGACGATTGGCTTCTGGTCGTTGTTGCGACGCACCACTCTGACGAAATTCCGTGACGACTCGGCGGTGCTCGGTGGCGGCAAGTCCTGCGGCCTGATGATCCGGCGTATGCCCGGATGGTCGGCGTGCCAGTCGCCGAACGCGGCCATGCCCTCGAGCAGACCCGCGGCCGCCCGGGCCCCGAGCGGGATGACGGCGACGGCGACGATCACCGCGGCGCTCGCCGCAGCAATTTCACGAACGGGATGCGGCATGGCCTGCTCCTGGCAAGGGTTTGGGGATAAACAAGCCGCGTTCGCTGCGGTTCCACGGGTGACGCGTGCCGATTGCTGACGCTGCCACGCGACTGGAGATTCCGCGACGTCTACGCGCCATCGTGCGGGCGCGAGAATCGAGCCTCATCGCGCTGGCGGCCTTGGTCGGCGTCTGCGCCGGGCTGGTCGTAGCCGGCATGGGCATCGGCGTCGACGTCCTGCACGAGGTGTTCTTCAATCTGCAACGGGGCGAGCGGCTGTCCGGGCGGCTCCAGCTCGATCCGTGGCTGGCGGTTCTGGTGCCGCTTTGCGGCGGCATCATGTTCGGCGTCGCCAGCGAAGTGTTGCGGCGCTGGCGGCCCGACCGCGAGGTCGATCCGATCGAAGCCAATGCGCTGCACGGTGGCCGCATGTCGTTGACCGGCAGCGTGATCGTCGCGCTGCAGACCATGTGGTCGAGCGGCGTCGGCGCCTCGGTCGGCCTGGAGGCCGGTTATACCCAGATCGCCAGCGGCATCGCCTCGCGTATCGGCAACGCGTTTCGCCTGCGCCGCGGCGATCTGCGCATCCTGGTCGGCTGCGGCGCCGCCGCCGGCATCGCCGGCGCGTTCGGTGCGCCGCTGGCCGGCGCGTTCTACGGCTTCGAGCTGATCATCGGCAGCTATTCGCCGAACTCGCTGGCTCCGGTCGGCATTGCGGCGCTGATCGGCTTTCTGGTGGCGCATTATTTCTCGCCGGCCGAGCTCGGCGTCGTGGCGCCCGACAAGACCACGATCGCGGTGCACGATCTGGTGCTGGCGGCGACGCTCGGCCTGCTGGCGGCGATGCTCGGCATCATCCTGATGCGCGGCGTGGCGATCTGCGAGGCGATGTTCACGCGCTCGCGGCTGCGGCCGACGCTGCGCACCGGGCTCGGCGGGCTGGTCGTCGGGCTGATCGCCATTCTGTCGCCGCAGGTGATGTCGTCCGGCCACGGCGCGTTGCGCGTCGCCGGCATGCTCGACCTGTCGTTCCGCGCCGTGACCTTGCTGTTCGTGCTCAAGATCCTGG
>JASHQO010000125.1 GCA_030039105.1 Xanthobacteraceae bacterium | reverse complement strand
CTATCGTTGAAGCAGAACGTCAAGGGCCAGGACGTCGCGGCGCGTTACGGCGGCGAGGAGTTCGTCGTCGCGCTGCCCAACACCGCGCTGCAACCGGCGATCACGGTCGCCGATCACATCCGCCGCGCAGTGATGACCAAGGAATTGGTAAAGCGTTCGAGCGGCGAGCGGCTCGGCCGCGTCACGATCTCGATCGGCGCCGCGGTGCTGCGGCCCGGCGACAACCCGCAGACCCTGATCGAGCGCGCCGACGCCTGTCTTTATGCCGCCAAGCGCAACGGCCGCAACCGCGTCATCGGCGAGACCGATCCGGAAGCCCATCTGGCCATATCGGCGCGCGTGGCGTAACGGGGTTTATGGACCTTTTACACGCGAGCGGCCGGTGACGCGAAACCGTCGTGACAATCGTCGCGCCGCGTGATGATTCATAATCAAATCCTATAAAGATCGCATTTCTGAAAGTTATTTAATCTTGCGCGGGCTTGCTCGATTCAGAGCGGGCGTCCTAGAAGGATTCGGGGGCGCGTCCGGAACGGGCGCGATGCGAACCGTCACCCAGCGACTGACCGATTTTCGCGAGGCCGTCGGCCGGCTCAAGGCTCGCGGCGCGCCGCGCCCGGGCCGCCTCAATCGGCAAACCTGCCGCGACGGCATTCTGCTCAACACCATGCCGAAATCCGGCAGCATCTACATGCAGAAGGCGCTGGCCAAAATCCTCGACTGCAACACGCTCGACGTCGGCAATCGCTATGCGCTGATCGACCAGATCGGGTTGCGCGACGCGCGCACGCTGACCGGCGGCGGCTATGTGGCGCAGACTCATCTGGCGCCGTCGCTGGAGAATCTGCAGCTCCTGCAACACTACAGGCTGAAGATGGTGCTGCACCTGCGCGATCTGCGCCAGGCGCTGCTGAGCTGGGTGCACCACATCGACTGGGTGTCGGGCGGCGACGACGCGAGCGAGCCCCTGCTCTATTGCGCGCCGCGGCCGCCGGCGGCGTATTTCGCCTCCTCGCTCACCGCCAAGATCGACTGGCAGATCGAGCACTACCTGCCGCAATTGACCGCCTGGGTGACGCAGTGGCTGGCGATCGCCGACGCCAAGACCATTCCGGTCCTCATCACCCATCAAGACACGCTGCGGACCGACGAAAAGGCGCTGTTCGACTCGATCCTCGCCTTCCACCGGCTGCGTTTCGACTACACGCTGCCAAAGCTGCCGCGAACTCTCGAGGACACTCACTTCCGCCGCGCCGATCCGATGGAATGGCAGCGAACTTTCACGCCCGAGCAGGCGGCGCGGGCGACGGCGCTCATTCCCACGGCGCTGCGGCAGCGTTTCGGTTGGGAAGATACACCGAGCAGCGCACCGATCCGCGTGGCGTAAGGCTGCCGTCAGAGGGCTCCGCGCCTTACTCGGGCTCGATGCCGCCCGCCCGCTCGATGCCGAAGCGCTACGGGAGAGCGTGCGCAAGCCGCCTGAGCGATCAGTGCGCTTCGGGCTGCGCGTCCTTGGCCGGCGTCAGTTGCACCGATTCGCCGCAGCCGCAGGCGCCGGTCTGGTTCGGGTTGTTGAACACGAACTGCGCGGAAAGCTTGTCGACCTTGTAGTCCATCTCGGTGCCGAGCAGGAACAGCACCGCCTTGGGGTCGATCAGGATGCGCACGCCCTTGTCCTCGACCACTTCGTCGAGCGGATTGACGCCTTCCGCATATTCCATGGTGTAGCTCATGCCGGCGCAGCCGCCGTTCTTGACGCCGACGCGGACCGCCGAGATCGGGCGGTCCGCCTTCGCCATCACCGCCTTGATGCGGTCGGCAGCGGCGTCGGTGAGCCGCATCACCTGAGGTCTCGGCCGAGGCGTGGCCATCGCATGCGCTCCTTGAGCTTAAGACCTGGAATAACTCAAAAATACTAACGACTTCATCCACTTCCCATGTAGTGCGCCGAGCCGCGCCACGCAACTCACCACATATTGAGCACGGTGCGCGCCTCGTCCGACATGCGGCTCGGATCCCACGGCGGATCCCAGACGATATTGACCTTGGCGTCGCGCACGCCGGCGACGGCCTGGACCGCGTTCTCCACCTGCGCCGGCAGCTCGGCGGCCGACGGGCAGTTCGGCGTCGTCAGCGTCATGTCGATATTGACCGTGCGGTCGTCTTCGATGTCGACCCGGTAGATCAGGCCGAGCTCGTAGATGTCGGCAGGAATCTCGGGATCGTAGACGGTCTTCAGCGCGCCGACGATGTCGTCGGTGAGCCGCGACATTTCTTGCGGCGGAATGGCGGACGGCGACGCGGCGGCTTCGGCCGGAGCCACGCTGCCGGTGTCGGCATTCGTTTCGGTTTTCACGTCGTCGGTCATGCGAACAACTCAATCACGCGAAAAACTCTTGCGCCTTGACCAGCGCTTGCGCCAGCGCGTCGACCTCCTCGCGCGTATTGTACATGGCGAACGAGGCGCGGCAGGTCGCCGACACGCCGAAGCGGGCCAACAGCGGCATCACGCAATGGGTGCCGGCGCGCACGGCAACGCCGGAGCGGTCGATGATGGTCGCCACGTCGTGGGGGTGCGCGCCCTTGATCTCGAACGACACGATCGGGCCCTTGCTCTTCGTGGTGCCGATGATGCGCAGCGAATTGATCTCGCGCAGCCGGTCGTGGGCGTAGCGCATCAGCGAAGTCTCGTGCTCGCGGATGCGCGCCTTGCCGACGGCGGCGACGTAATCGATGGCGGCGCCGAGCCCGATCGCCTGGACGATCGACGGCGTGCCGGCCTCGAATTTATGCGGCGGCTCGCCGTACAGCACCTTGTCCTCGAACACCTCGCGGATCATCTCGCCGCCGCCGTTGAACGGCGGCATGGCCTCGAGGTGCTGGTATTTGCCGTACAGCGCGCCGATGCCGGTCGGGCCGTAAAGCTTGTGGCCGGTGAAGGCGTAGAAATCGCAGTCGATGTCCTGCACGTCGACCTCGAGATGCACCGCGGCCTGGGCGCCGTCGAGCAGCACCGGGATGCCGCGGGCATGGGCGATGCGCGTGACTTCTTTCACCGGCACCAGGGTGCCGAGCATGTTCGACATGTGGGTGATGGCGACCATCTTGGTGCGCGGCGTCAAAAGCTTCTCGAACTCGTCGATGAGGAAATGGCCCTCGTCGTCGACCGGCGCCCACTTGATTACCGCGCCCTGGCGCTCGCGCAGGAAATGCCACGGCACGATGTTGGAGTGGTGCTCCATGATCGAGACCACGATCTCGTCGCCGGCCTTTATCCGCTCGCGGCCGAACGTGTAGGCGACGAGGTTGATCGCCTCGGTGGCGTTGCGGGTGAAGACGATCTCTTCCTTGCGCCGGGCGTTGAGAAATTTCGCGACCTTCTCGCGGGCGTCCTCGTAGGCCTCGGTCGCCTCGTTGGCGAGGTAGTGCAGGCCGCGGTGCACATTGGCGTATTGCGACGTGTAGGCCTTGTCGAGGCGATCGAGCACGGCCTGCGGCTTCTGCGCGGACGCGGCGTTGTCGAGATAGACCAGCGGCTTGCCGTAGACCTGCATCGCCAGGATCGGGAAATCCTTGCGGATGCGCTCGACGTCGTAGGCGTTTATGGTTTGCGCGATATTCATGTCAGCGCGCC